>NZ_JBSFJV010000031.1:0-84588 GCF_053598235.1 Kitasatospora sp. NPDC001159 | reverse complement strand
CGTGCAGAGTCGACCGCCATTCGTCGGCCGGTCCTGTACGGACCGCGCCCGGTGGGTGGGCGCTGTCTCCGGGGGCAACCCGGGGCGAGGACGACGGCCCGCAGAGCCACTCGCGTCCGGACGCCGTCCTGCTGCTGGAGGAGCTGGAGCCCATGAGCATCCCCCGCCCTGTCTCTGCCCCGCTGTCGCCGACGGCCCGGATGTCCGGTGCGCTGGGGATCCCGCCGGAGTTGCCGGCCACGGACGAGCAGGAGTTCGAAGCCCTGCCGCAGGGCCGCTTCCTGGACCGCGAGCGGAGCTGGCTCGCGTTCAACGAGCGCGTCCTGGAACTCGCCGAGGACTCGGGGATCCCGCTCCTCGAACGGGCGAAGTTCCTGGCGATCTTCGCGAGCAACCTGGACGAGTTCTTCATGGTCCGGGTCGCCGGGCTGAAGCGCCGGATCGCCACCGGTGTCGCCCAGCGCAGCGCGTCCGGCCTCCAGCCGCGTGAGGTGCTGGACCTGATCTGGACCCGCTCGCGCGAGCTGATGGCCCGGCACGCCGCCGCCTTCCAGCAGGAGGTGCTGCCGGACCTCGCCGACGAGGGCATCGAGATGGTCCGCTGGCCCGAGCTGGCGGAGAAGGAGCAGGCTCGGCTGCACACCCTGTTCCGGCAGAAGATCTTCCCGGTGCTGACCCCGCTGGCCGTCGACCCGGCGCACCCCTTCCCGTACATATCGGGGCTCTCGCTCAACCTGGCCGTGGTCGTCCGCAACCCGGTGTCCGGGCACAAGCACTTCGCGCGCGTCAAGGTGCCCCAGTCGCTGGCCCGCTTCCTGGAGGCCTCGCCCCAGCGGTACGTCCCGCTGGAGGACGTCATGGGCGCGCACCTGGAGGAGCTCTTCCCGGGGATGGAGGTGCTGGCCCACCACGCCTTCCGCGTCACCCGCAACGAGGACCTGGAGGTGGAGGAGGACGACACCGAGAACATCCTCAAGGCCCTGGAGAAGGAGCTGATGCGGCGGCGCTTCGGCCCGCCGGTCCGGTTGGAGGTCGAGGAGTCGATCGACCCGTACATCCTGGACCTGCTGGTGCGGGAGCTGAACATCACCGAGGCGGAGGTCTTCCCGCTGCCCGGGCCGCTGGACCTGACCGGCCTGTTCGGGATCGCCGACCTGGACCGCCCGGAGCTGAAGTACCCGAAGTTCGTCGCCGGTACGGCCCGCGGGCTGACCGACGTCGAGTCGGCCTCCCAGCCGGACATCTTCGCCGCGATGCGCGAGCGCGACGTCCTGCTGCACCACCCGTACGACAGCTTCTCCACCTCGGTGCAGGCCTTCCTGGAGCAGGCCGCCGCCGACCCGGACGTGCTGGCGATCAAGCAGACCCTGTACCGCACCTCGGGCGACTCGCCGATCGTGGACGCGCTGATCGACGCGGCCGAGTCCGGCAAGCAGGTGCTGGTCCTGGTCGAGATCAAGGCGCGCTTCGACGAGCAGGCCAACATCAAGTGGGCCCGCAAGCTGGAGGAGGCCGGCTGCCACGTGGTCTACGGCCTGATCGGGCTGAAGACCCACTGCAAGCTGTCGCTGGTGGTCCGGCAGGAGGGCGACACCCTGCGCCGCTACTCGCACGTGGGCACCGGCAACTACCACCCGAAGACGGCCCGGCTGTACGAGGACCTCGGCCTGCTCACCTCCGACCCGCAGGTCGGTGCGGACCTCTCGGACCTGTTCAACCGGCTGTCCGGCTACTCGCGCCGCGAGTCCTACCGCCGCCTGCTGACCGCCCCGCGCGGCCTGCGCGACGGGCTGGTCTCGCGGATCCACAACGAGATCGCCCACCACGGGGCGGGCCGGCCCGCGTACGTGAAGATCAAGGTCAACTCGATCGTCGACGAGGCCGTGATCGACGCGCTGTACCGGGCCTCGCAGGCCGGGGTGCCTGTGGACGTCTGGGTGCGCGGCATCTGCGCGATTCGGCCTGGCGTGCCCGGGCTGAGCGAGAACATCCGGGTCCGCAGCATACTGGGCCGCTTCCTGGAGCACTCCCGGGTCTTCGTGTTCGGCAACAACGGCGATCCCGAGGTCTGGATCGGCAGCGCCGACATGATGCACCGCAACCTGGACCGCCGGATCGAGGCGCTGCTGCGGATCACCGATCCGGCGCACCGGGCCGAGCTGTCCGGGCTGATCGACCTCGGGGTGTCGGACGAGACCGAGTCCTGGCACCTGGGGTCGGACGGCGCGTGGACCCGCCGCTCGCAGGACACCGAGGGCCGGCCGCTGCGGCACGTCCAGGACCTGCTCATCGATTCGCGCCAGCGCCGCCGGGCCGCCACCTCGCGCTGACGTGTCCACTGATGCGAGCCGCCGGAGCAGTCCGGGCCTTCCGGGCCCCGAGGGGAACCTGCTCCGGCGGTCGGCCACCAGCCCCGGGGACGGCCTCGGGGGAACGGGGATCTACCACGCCATGACCGATGCGCCGATGACGGCCCAGGCGGCCTCCACCGGGACCGCCGGGGACATCCTTTCCCGCCAGCTCACCGCCCAGGCCGGCGTGTTCCTGCGCGCCCTGCCGCTCGCGGTGGGCGAGGTCGGCGCCAGACCGGGTTCGGCCGCGGTCGTCCCGGCGGCTGGTACCGCCGACCTGCTGCGGGCCGTCCGGCGGATAGGCGGGTTGCTGCACACCTTCGGCGCCGTCTTCGAGCAGACCTGGGCGCAGGAGTCGCGCACCGAGCTGCGCTGGCTGCTCAACCTGTTGGCGCTGGAGCCCGGTTACGTCCGCCGCTCGGCCCGGCTGCTGGGCGCGCTGGACTCGCTGAGCGGCAGCGACCTGGAGGGGACGGGCATGCTGGCCGGGCACGCGGGCGCGCCCAAGGCGCGGGCGCTGCTGGACCGGCAGCTGACCCTGGCCCGGACCCGGGCGCACTCCACGGTCCTCCAGGAGCTCCGCTCGGCCCGGCTGCACGCTCTGGCGGACCGGATGACCCTGTTGGTCGGCGAGGCGCCGCTGCTGGAGGCGGCCGCCGGCCGGGCCTCGGCGGTACTGCTGCCGCAGGCGGCAGCCGCGTTCACCGCGATGTCCGCGAGTGCCCAGCAACTGCCGCTGCAGCGGGCCGCGACGCCGTACGGCGGGGACGGGCTGCGCCGGCTGGGCGCGGTGCCGACGGCCCGTGGCGCGGCGGACGCGGACACGGCGTTGGCGGCCGACGACGCGCCCTGGTCCCGGCTGCGGATCCTGGTGAAGCGGGCCCGGTACGCGCTGGAGGTGTGCGGCCGCCCGTCCCCCGAACTGGATGAGCTGGACGCGGTGCTGGGCCGGCACCAGGAGGCGGCGGACGCCGCGGTGACCGCCGCGACCGCCGCGCGCACCCCGCGCATCACCCCCGCGACCGCGTACGTGCTGGGCGTGGTGCATGCTGATCAGCGACTGGAGGTGGAGGCAGCGCGGTACGCCTTCGGCCGCCGGTGGCCCGACCTCCCGCCCGGCCTGGACGGCTGGCTGGAGATCCCCCCTGCCGACGGCCGGGGGCATTCCCCCGCACCACGGACGGCCTGAATTGCATGATCGCCTCAGCACCGGGCAGAGCCGCCTGAGCACCGGGCAGAGCCTGAGCACCGGGCAGGCAGAGGACGCCCCCACCACCGTGGCGGGCCGCGCCCCGGTGGTCATGGCGGCGGGCGCGGTGCTGTGGCTGCCGGGCCAGCCGAAGCCGAGCGGCAAGCTGGGGCGGCCGCGGATCGCGGTGATCCACCGTCCGAAGTACGACGACTGGAGCCTGCCGAAGGGCAAGCTCGACCCGGGCGAGGGGGTGGTCGGGGCGGCGCTGCGCGAGGTGTGGGAGGAGACCGGCTTCCACTGCCTGCTCGGTCCGGAGCTGCCCACCCAGCACTACCTGGCGCAGGGCCGTCCGAAGGAGGTCCGGTACTGGGCGGCGGTGCCGACCAGCGGTGCCTTCCGTCCGAACCGCGAGGTGGACCGGCTGGAGTGGCTGCCGGCCGGGAAGGCCCGGGCCCGGCTGACCCACGACCGCGACCGGTTGCTGATCGACGCCCTGCTGGTGATCCTGGGGGTCAGGGCCTGTCCGGCGGATCCGTGCCGGACAGGCCCTGGGCCGGTGCGTCCGAGCGGGGAGCCGCCGGTGAAGGAACGATGGAAGTGATCTCCCCGCGCCCTTGCCGTGACGCAACCGTTACTACGTGACGTAGTTTCCTGTCATCCGTTCGAGGTTCACTCCCCGTTCACTTGCGACCTTCTGTCGTGTCACCTACCCGGCCTACTTTCGGGACTACCGGAGGGCCGCACGGGCCCCGGACCACAGCAAAACCCGCGCTCGGCCGTATCCGTAGGGCCTGCGCGACGGGCAATGCCACAGAAAGGGACACCCCTGTGAAGCTCCAGCGGAACGGCCGCTCCAAGGCCCTCGCCATCGGTGCCATGGCGCTCGTCAGCTCGCTGTCGCTCGCCGCCTGCGGTTCGGACGACAACAACACCAACACGGCGTCCGGCAGCTCCAGCGGCTCCGCCGCGGCCAGCGCCGCGGTCAACTGTGGCAAGGCCGGCACGCTCCTGGGCGCCGGTTCGACCGCCCAGGCCAACGCGATCGACGTGTGGAAGGCCAACTTCGGCGCCGCCTGCTCCGGCAGCACCGTCAACTACAGCGGTGGCGGTTCCGGCGCCGGTGTCCAGCAGTTCAACCAGGGCAAGGTCGCCTTCGCCGGCTCCGACTTCGCGCTGAAGCCCGCCGACGTCGACGCCTCCAAGGCGTTCTGCACCGGTGGCAAGGCCGTGGACCTGCCGATGGTCGCCGGCCTGGTCTCCCTGGTCTACAACGTCGACGGCGTCGACAACCTGGTCCTGGACGGCCCGACCGCCGCCAAGATCTTCGACTCGCAGATCACCAAGTGGAACGACCCGGCCATCGCCGCCCTGAACCCGGGCGCCAAGCTGCCGGACGCGGAGATCCAGTCGTTCCACCGCTCGGACGACTCCGGCACCACCTTCAACCTGACCTCCTACTTCGCCAAGACCTCCGGCGGCGCCTGGAGCGCGGAGCCGAACAAGGCGTGGAAGGGCAAGGGCGGCCAGTCCGCCAACGGCAGCGCCGGTGTCTCCGCCCAGATCAAGCAGGTCAAGAACTCGATCGGCTACGCCGAGCTGTCCTTCGCCCAGATCAACAACCTGAAGAGCGCCAAGATCTCCACCGGTGCCGCCCAGCCGGTCGAGGCGACCGCCGCCAACGCGGCGCTCACCCTGGCCTCCTCCACCGTCTCGGGCACCGACGGCGACCTCGCCCTCGCTCTGGACTACGGCACCAAGGCCGACAACGCGTACCCGATCGTCCTGGTGACCTACGAGATAGCCTGCGACAAGGGCAACAAGGCCGAGACCCTCGACACCCTGAAGTCCTTCCTGACCTACACCATCAGCGACGGCGCCCAGAAGGCCATCGGCGACAAGGGCTACGTCCCGATGCCGGCCGCCATCGGCGACAAGGTCAAGAGCGCCGTCGCCGCCCTCGCCTGACCTGACAGGACCACCGGTGGGACGGCCCCGTGAGCGAGGGGGCGGCCGGGGCCGTCCCACCGGAACGCACCAACGACTCAGCACCACCGTCCGGGGCACCGCCGCCATGGTGCCGTCCCCCTTCCGGGGCGGCGCCACCAGACCGGAGTAACCAATGACTTCATCCTCCCCTGCCGCCCCGCGAGGCAGGGAACGCCGACAGCGCGACAGCCGCGTCGGCGACAAGATCTTCATGAACCTCGCCCGCGGTGCGGGCATCCTGCTGCTGGTCATCATGGCCGCGATCGCCGGCTTCCTGGCCTGGCGCTCGGGCCTGGCCCTCAGCAAGAACGACGGAAACTTCTTCACCACCTTCGAGTGGACGCCGGACGCCCCGAAGCCGGTCTTCGGCATCGCCGTCCTGGCCTTCGGCACCATCGTCAGCGCCGTCATCGCGATGGCGATCGCCGTCCCGGTGGCCATCGGGATCGCGCTGTTCATCTCGCACTACGCGCCGCGGCGGATCGCCCAGCCGTTCGCCTACCTGGTCGACCTGCTCGCCGCCGTCCCCAGCATCGTCTACGGCCTCTGGGGCGCGCTGTTCCTGGTCCCGCACCTGGACGGCCTGACCAGCTGGCTGAACCAGTACCTGGGCTGGACGTACATCTTCGACCAGACCAAGACCGGCACCCCGCGAAACCTGTTCACCGTCGGCATCCTGCTGGCGATCATGATCCTGCCGATCATCACCGCGGTCTCCCGCGAGGTGTTCCGCCAGGTGCCGCGGATGCACGAGGAGGCGGCGCTCGCGCTCGGCGCGACCCGCTGGGAGATGATCCGCACCGCGGTGCTACCGTTCGGCCGCCCCGGCATCATCTCGGCCTCGATGCTCGGCCTCGGCCGCGCGCTCGGCGAGACCATCGCGGTCGCGGTGGTGCTCTCCGCCAACAGCGTCCTGTCGTTGCACATCCTGGACGCGGGCGGCGGCACCTTCGCGCAGAACATCGCGCTGAAGTTCGCGGAGGCCGGCGACAACGGCCGCAACGCGCTGATGGCCTCCGGCCTCGTCCTGTTCGTGATCACCCTGTTGGTGAACGGTGCCGCGCGACTGATCATCGCCCGCCGCAAGGAGTACTCGGGGGCCAACGCATGACCGCCGCCACGACCGTCCCGTCGGACACCCGGCCGATCGGCCGGACGCTGACCGCCAACCGGCTGCCCAAGTGGACGCCGCCCGTCGTCGCCGTCGGCTCGATCGCGGTCGGCTGCGGAATCGGCGCCGTCGGCGGGCTGAAGAGCCACCTGCAGTGGGGGCTGATCTCGGCCCTGCTGTTCGTCGTGGCCAGCTACCTGGTCTCGGCCCAGGTCGAGGGCCGCCGCCAGGCCAAGGACCGGCTCGCCACCTCGGTGGTCTGGGTCGCCTTCATCCTGGCCGTCGTCCCGCTGATCTCGCTGACGGTCTACACGGTCCAGCAGGGCATCGGCGCGGTCAACGGGAACTTCCTGAGCCACTCGATGAAGGGCGTGATCCAGTCCGGCCCGGGTGGCGGCATCTACCACGCGCTGATCGGCACCCTGCAGCAGGTCGCCCTGGCCACCCTGATGGCCGCTCCGCTGGGTCTGCTGACCGCCGTCTACCTGGTGGAGTACGGCCGTGGCCGGCTTGCCAAGGCCGTCACCTTCTTCGTCGACGTCATGACGGGCATCCCGTCGATCGTCGCCGGTCTGTTCATCCTCTCGCTCTGGAACCTGGCCCTGGGCTTCAACTACTCCGGCTTCTCGGGCAGCCTCGCGCTGGCGATCCTGATGATCCCGGTCGTGGTGCGGTCCACCGAGGAGATGCTCAAGCTCGTCCCGAACGAGCTTCGCGAGGCCTCGTACGCACTCGGCGTGCCGAAGTGGAAGACCATCCTGCGGATCGTCCTCCCCACCGCGATCGGCGGCATCACCACCGGTGTGATGCTCGCGGTCGCCCGCATCACGGGCGAGACCGCCCCGGTGATGATGCTGGTGTTCGGCGCCGACGCCATCAACACCAACCCGTTCGACGGACCGCAGCAGTCCCTGCCGATGTACATCTGGCAGCAGTACTCGGTGGTCAACAACGACAACGGCTACGCCCGTGCCTGGGGTGCCGCGCTGGTGCTGATCGCCTTCGTGATGGGGCTCAACCTCATCGCCCGGGGCATCGCACGTTGGCGCTCGCCCAAGGGCGGACACTGAGCGACCCACTGACGTACGAAGACAGACGAGAGAAGCAACGATCATGGCCAAGCGCATCGACGTCAGCGGACTGTCGGCCTACTACGGCACCACCAAGGCCATCGAGGACATCTCGATGAGCATCGAACCCCGCTCGGCGACCGCCTTCATCGGCCCCTCCGGCTGCGGCAAGTCCACCTTCCTGCGCACCCTCAACCGGATGCACGAGGTGATCCCCGGCGCCCGGGTCGAGGGCAAGGTCCTCCTGGACGACGAGAACCTCTACGGCGCCAACGTCGACCCGGTCGCCGTGCGCCGCTCGGTCGGCATGGTGTTCCAGCGCCCGAACCCGTTCCCGACCATGTCGATCTACGACAACGTGGTCGCCGGGCTCAAGCTCGCGGGTGTGAAGAAGAAGGCCGTCCTGGACGAGGTGGTGGAGCGCTCGCTGAAGGGCGCCAACCTCTGGAAGGAGGTCCACACCCGGCTGAACAAGCCGGGCGCAGGCCTCTCCGGCGGTCAGCAGCAGCGTCTGTGCATCGCCCGCGCCATCGCGGTCGAGCCGCAGGTCCTGCTGATGGACGAGCCCTGCTCCGCGCTCGACCCGATCTCCACCCTCGCCATCGAGGACCTGATCGGCGAGCTGAAGTCGCAGTTCACCATCGTCATCGTGACCCACAACATGCAGCAGGCGGCCCGCGTCAGCGACCGCACCGCCTTCTTCAACCTGGCCGGCGTGGGCCAGCCGGGCAGGCTGATCGAGCTGGACGACACCCAGCGGATCTTCTCCAACCCGTCGGTCCAGGCGACCGAGGACTACATCTCCGGCCGCTTCGGCTGAGCCGGACCCCAGCTGTCCCGCGGTGCTGCATGGCGGTGCCGCCGCGGGACATGAAGAAGGGCCCGCCCCCGAGATGTGGGGGCGGGCCCTGCTCCGTTGTCCGTCCGTTCGCCGCCGGCCCGCGGCGGCGAACGGGCCGTCCGGGCCTCAGCCCCAGAACAGGTGGACGAACCAGTACATCAGCGCTGCGACGATGGCGGCCGCCGGCATCGTGATGAACCAGCCGAGCACGATGTTCTTCGCGACGCCCCAGCGCACCGCGCGGATCCGCTTGGTGGCCCCCACGCCCATGATCGCCGCGGTGATGACGTGGGTGGTGGAGATCGGCGCCTTGAAGACGAACGACGTGATGTACATGATCGCCGAGGAGGTGGCCTCGGCCGCGAAGCCCTGTGGCGGGTCCAGCTCGATGATCTTGCGGCCGAGCGTCCGCATGATCCGCCAGCCGCCCGCGTAGGTGCCCAGCGAGAGCATGGTCGCGCAGGAGATCTTCACCCAGACCGGGATGTCGCTGGTGGTCTGGTGGCCGGAGATGGTGAGCGCCATCACCACGATGCCCATGGTCTTCTGCGCGTCCTGCAGACCGTGCGCCAGCGCCATCGCGGCGGCCGAGGCGGTCTGGGCGACCCGGAAGCTGCGCTTGGCGCGGTGCGGGTTGGCCCGGCGGAAGATCCACAGGATCGCCAGCATCACCAGGAAGCCGCCGATCAGGCCGACTACCGGCGAGACGATCATCGGAATGACGATCTTGTCGAGGACTCCGCTCCAGATCACCTCGACGCCGCCGGCCAGTGCCGCGCCCACCATGCCGCCGAACAGCGCGTGCGAGGAGGAGGACGGCAGGCCGAAGTACCAGGTGATCAGGTTCCAGGCGATCGCGCCGACCAGGGCGGCGAATAGGATCGCCATCCCCTGGTTGCCGGAGGGCGTCTCGATGATCCCCTTCGAGACGGTGTGCGCCACCCCACTGCCCAGGAAGGCACCGGCCAGGTTCATCACCGCGGCCATCGCGAGCGCGGCCCTAGGGGTGAGCGCCCGGGTGGAGACCGACGTGGCGATCGCGTTGGCCGAGTCGTGGAAGCCGTTGGTGTAGGTGAAGAAGAACGCAACGCCGATGACGGCGATGAGTGCTGCCATGTCCACGAGGGTCAGGACTCCTTGACCGCGATGGTCTCCACCGTGTTGGCGACGTGCTCGAACGCGTCCGCCGCCTCCTCAAGGACGTCCACGATCTGCTTGAGCTTCAGCACCTCGATGGCGTCGTACTGGCCGGAGAACAGGTGGGCGAGCAGCTTGCGGTGGATCTGGTCGGCCTGGTTCTCCAGCCGGTTGACCTCGATCCAGTACTCGGTGAGGTTCGACATGCTGCGCAGGTTCGGCATCGCCGCGGCGGTCAGCTCGGCGGCTCGGGCCAGCACCTCGATCTGCTGCTCGATCCCCTTCGGCAGCGTCTGGATGTCATAGAGGACGACCAGGTCGACGGCCTCCTCCATGAAGTCCATGATGTCGTCCAGCGACGAGGCGAGGCTGTAGATGTCCTCGCGGTCGAAGGGCGTGATGAAGGAGGAGTTCAGCTGGTGGAAGACGGCGTGGGTGGTGTCGTCCCCGGCGTGCTCGGCGGCGCGCATGCGCTCGACGATCTCCGCGCGGGCCGACACGTCTGATCCCAGCAGTTCCAGCAGGAGCTTCGATCCGACGACGAGGTTCTCCGCGGCGGCGGCGAACATGTCGTAGAAGCTCGTCTCCTTCGGGGTCAGGCTAAAACGCACGGAAATCTCCGATGTGCGGGGTAGGGACTGAACGATGCTAGGTGCAACCAAGCGCAATCGCGCAAACGGGGTGGCAAGGAGGGAGGCGGATCCTCCCCTTCCGTTCGGCTGCCGCACCGGCCGACCCGGACCGCACAGCCGCGTGGGGACATCAGCCACAGTCTGACGGAACCTCGACCGGATTGTCCCGGTCGTGCGCGCGCGGGTCCGGGCGCCGCTCAGACGGGTGAACCGCGCGGGGCCCCTACCAGGCCCTTCGGCACATGCCGGGTGGGCCGTCGGAACACCACGGAAGGCCCCGGTGTTGGACACTGGAGGCCGACGCAGCCACCAGGCACTCAGACGAAGGCGGGCCGATGACCACGACGCAAGCGCGCACCGAGCCGGACCACGCGCACGGGATCGACCCGCAGGCCGGCACCCCCGCCGTACCCGCGGCCGCCGCAGGACATCAGGGCGGGCACGGCCCGCACGGGTACAGCGCCCAGAAGGACGCCCACCTGAAGCGACTGCGCCGGATCGAGGGCCAGATCCGCGGCCTCCAGCGCATGGTCGACGAGGACGTCTACTGCATCGACGTGCTCACCCAGGTCTCCGCCAGCACCAAGGCCCTGCAGTCCTTCGCGCTCTCGCTGCTGGAGGAGCACCTGCGGCACTGCGTCGCCGCGGCCGCCGAGCAGGGCGGCATCGAGCTGGACGCCAAGGTCGCCGAGGCCTCGGCCGCGATCGGCCGACTGCTGCGCAGCTGAGCCCCCGGGCCGTCCGCTAGTCGCCCTCCCGCTGGCCCGGGTCCACCCGGTCCAGCAGCACCTCGTCGATCCGCTCGGTCGGCAGCCGGTCACCGCTGCTGGCCGTCGCGGCGATCATCAGCTCGCCGGCCAGCTCGATCTCGTCGAGGGCCGCGTCGTCGTGGCCGCCGCTGCGGCCGCCCGTGGACGACACCACCTGCACCACCCCTTCAGTGCCTCGCCAGCCCGGGCGGCAGCCACCCGACCTCCAGCCTAGGCACTCCGGGGCCCGTCCACATGGCACGGACGGGCCATCTCGGCGCCGCCGAAACGGGTGGCCGTCACTCCCCGGACGGTCACCCGCTCCGGCGGCGCCCCGTCTCGCCCCGGTGCCGGAGCACTTACTTCGGGCTCTCCGAGGGCTTCATCTGGTAGATGTCCGAGGCCGACGGCTCGGCCGCCTCGACCGGCTTGCCGAAGTCCGACAGCGAGGTCGTCGAGGTCACCTTCACCTGGTCCTTGGCCTCCTTCGACCCGGCGACCCCGGCGAAGGTGAACACCTCGACCACCTTGTGCAGCCGGCCCTGGTCGTCCAGCCAGGCGTCGTACGGGACCTCCTTCACGGTGAAGGTCTGACCACCCGTCCGCAGGCCGTCCCCGCCCCGACCGCCGGTCGCGTCTGCCGCCTTGGCCAGGTCCAGGGTGCCGCGGTAGTGGTGCAGCGAGGCGCCGCCGACGGTCTCGGTGCCGACCAGGTCGGCCTTCTGCACCCCGCGCAGCGCACCCGCCGCCGAGGCCGGGTCGGTGGCGCCGCTGCTGACCAGGTTGCCGTCCGGCAGCTGGCGCACGTCCAGCTTGACCCACTTGCCCTCGGGCACCTTCGCGCCGCTGTTCTGCAGGTAGACGGTGCCCGGCAGGACCACCTCGACGATCTTCCCGGTGGTCGCCGCCCCCGGTGGCACCTGGACCTCCAGCCGGCCGATCCGTTTCACGTAGTCGTAGCCGCCGGTCCCGGTGAAGGACGCCTTCTTCTCCGCGGACTCGGTGACCAGCTCGGTGGCGGTGTGCGCGGAGCCGGTGCGGCCGGTGATGTCGGCGGCGTTGCGCACCGCCGTCAGCGGGTCGCCGGCCAGCTGGTCCGGGACGCTCGCCCCCTGGTCGGAGGAGCCGCCGCCGGAGTGGCCCGAACACCCGGCGGCCCCCACGGTCAGGACGGCGGCGAGCAGGGCGGCCCCGGCCGCCGAGCGCAGGTGCGGCCCCGGACGGCGCGCTGGCCGCCCGGTTCGCTGCTGGTCGGTCATCTTCATCCTCGCGACAACCCCCTCGGGCCCGACTGCCCTGCCGGGACACCACCGGGTGGGCAGAGCTCTTTCCGGGCAAACGAGTTGAGCGGTGAAGGGTTACGGGGTCCGGGAAACCGGGGGCGTCGCGCGAGGGGCGTCCGGCGCGTTACGGTGAACGCCGTGCGCAGTGAGCTGCCGGCGGTCCCCGGCACCACCCGGATGCCCGAGCATCGTGTCGCGGTCAGCGAACGCGGTTCCTTCGCCTTCGCGACCTGCACCTGCGGCTGGTACTCCGCGGCCCGCCGCTCGCGCGACCTGGCCCGCCGTGAGGGTGCCGGACACCTCGCTGAGTGCGGCGCCGGCGAGCCGGACTAGACCTCTCCCCGGACCGCGCTCCAGCGGCCCTCAGGCCGCCAGGTCGGACTCCGGCGGCTGCTCCTCGGAGCGCACCGCCCCACGCCCGCGCCGACGGCCGCGCGGGGCCGCGCCGCGGGTCGCGCCGCCGCGCTCCGGCGCCCGGATCAGCGGGGCGACGGCCGTCCGGCTCAGCGCGTGGCAGAACGGGACCAGCACCGCCATCGCGATCGGCGCCAGCAGCAGCACCACGGCGACGGCCAGCGCGAAGCCGCCGATCACGTCGGTCGGGTAGTGGACGCCCATGAACATCCGGCAGAAGCCCTGCAGCAGGGCCAGCCCACCGGCGATCCAGCCCAGCTTCCGGTTCACCAGGAACAGCGCCACCGCGACGGCCATCGTCATGGTCGAGTGGTCGCTGACGAAGGAGTGGGTGCCGGCCTTGCCGTCCACCAGCACCAGCAGCCCGGGGTGGTCGACGAAGGGCCGCGGCCGGTCCACGATCGCGGCGATCGGCAGGTTGGCCAGCTCGGCGACGGCCGTCGAGAGCGGCACCCAGAGCAGCCCGGCGATCGCCACCGGCGCGTCCGGCCGGCGTCTCGCCTGCAGCCAGGCCACCAGCCCGAGCATGGCGAGGCCGATCAGGATGCCGTACTCGCCCACCCAGGAGACCAGGTGGTCGAGCCAACGCGGGGAGCTCTTGGCCAGGCCGTTGACGGCGTACAGCAGGCCGAGGTCGGGGTTGGTCGTGTCGGCAAGCGGCGTCGACACGCCGCACCTCCTTCTGGTCCGCAGCACCTGTTCGTTCCGGCCGGGGCCCGCCCGGCGCGGAAAGCTGACGAGGGGCCACCGGACCCAACGTCATCGCCGGGGCACAGCGTTCCACGGAAACGCGCGGTTATGGAAACTTGACTCAGCGTCCACAGGGCGCACACAGGTCGACGGCCGGCTCAGCCGCCCCCGGTCGGGAGGCCGGGCCCGGCCGGAGCGGGCGGGGCGGCCACCGCGGGACGGGCGGGGGAGGGCTGGCTCGTGGCGGCCGTGGGCCCGGCCGTGGGCGGGACGGGGGCCGTGCTGCCCGGGCGGCTCGGGGCGTTGACCGCGCCGTTGCCGTTGCGGGTCGGCAGCGCCTGGGCGCCGTCCGAGGTGACCCGGGTCGCGCCGATGTACTCCCGGGTGTCGATCTTGTCGTAGCGGATCACCGCCCCGGTGTGCGGCGCGTTGATCATGTAGCCGCCGCCCACGTAGATCCCGACGTGGTGGATGCTGCGCGGATCGCTCAGGTCCGTCGCGAAGAACACCAGGTCCCCCGGGCGCAGCTGATCGCGCGACGGGTGCTGGCCGGCGTACCACTGGTCGTTGGCCACCCGGGGCAGGTCGATGCCCACGGTCTCGTACGCGGCATGGGTGAGCCCGGAGCAGTCGAACTGCCCGTTCTGCGAGGGCAGTCCCTCGCCGCCCCACAGGTACGGCGTGCCGAGCTTGGTCTGCGCGAAGTAGATCGCGGCAGCCGACTGCGCGGACACCTCCACCGGCGCGGTCGACGCGGTGAAGCTGCGCGCCATCGCCTGGATGTTCCGCACGTAGCCCTGGGTCTCCTTGTACGGCGGGATGCCCTTGTTCTTCGTCACCGCGTACGGGCCGGCGTTGTAGGCGGCCAGCATGTTGGCCTGCGGGTCGCCCGGTACGCCGGCGACGTCCTTGGCGAGCGCGCAGTCGTAGACCGCCGCCGAGGCGATCGCGTCGTACGGGTTCCAGACGTCCTTCTTGCCGTCGCCGTCACCGTCCGTGGCGTACATCGGCCAGGTGTCCGGCATGAACTGCGCCATTCCCTGGGCCCCGACGCCGGATTGGGCCTTCGGGTCGAAACCGCTTTCCTGGTACAGCTGCGCCGCGAGCATCGGCGGGGAGATCTCCGGGCAGAACGATCCCCACTTCTGGACCGCGTCCTGGTAAGCGGCCGGAACGGTTCCCGGAGAGAGGGCGGAACGATTCGCCGACTGCTGCGGCGTCCCACTTGCCGCATACGTCCCCATCGTCACCAGGCCGATGAACCCGAAGGCGACAACTCCCGCAGCGGCGGCGGCCGTACCGGCCTTCCGGAGTACCATCAGCACCATCCCGACGAATCGTCAGTCGAAGTGTTCCGGAAGGCGTTGCTCACCGCAATCATCAGAGATACAAGGAGTGAGCGCTATCCTTCGTACGGTGGACATCCTCGCGTACGTGTCCGATGCCTCACCACCAATCCGCGAGAAGTAGCCAAGTCGACATCAGATCTGGCCAAGAATAGGTTCCGACCCTTCGCGCGGGCGGGGTCCGGGCCCTTGAATTTGCCTGATCGGGCGGTGAGATGGAAATGAACCTGAGCAGCGTGCACACCTATGCGGTCGGCCACCTGGCCGATGACCCACCCAAGAAGCCGAACATCGACACCATCATCGGCGGAATCGCCCCGGACTGGGGGCCGTTCGCGAGCCTCGGCTCGGAGGCCCGGGTGATGGTCGAGGTCATCATGGCCGTCGCCATCCTCGTCTGCCTCGGTCTCGCGGTCTGGGGCGCCGCCAAACAGCGGATCGGTGCGACCGCGATGCGCGACAGCTTCGGCGCCGAACAGGGCAAGGGGCTGATCATTGCCGGGCTGACCGGCGTGTTCATCATTGGATCACTCGGCACTCTGTTCACCATTGTCTACGGCATGGCGATCTGACGATCGGACAGCAGTGACCCGGCCTGACTGAGGACAGGTCCCCGCCCGTACCTCCCCAGTGGTCGACCCGCCCAGGAGTCCACCCCCGTTCCCACCCTCCGTCCGCGCCCGCCCCCGGGCGGAGGCCCCCGGAGCCGCCCGCGGCTCCCCGCACCAGGAGGGCCGCCGTGCCGTTGTCCGACGACCAGCCGCACACCCGTACGCGGCTGCCGGTCGGCGAACAGCCCTCCTCACCGCCGACCCTCGGTCAGTCACGCCCGCTGCGCACCCTGCTGACCGTCCTCGTGGTCGTCACCCTGCTCGTGGTCGCCATCTCCATCGCCAACCGCGGCAGACCCGACCCCGGCCGCGGCGGCAGCTCCGCTGACCGCGCCGCCCCCAGCGCCTCCTCGGGCGCCGGCCCGGCCCCCAGCGGCGACCAGCCCGTCGGCACCACCGCCAACGGCATCGCGTCCGGCTTCCCGCACACCGAGCAGGGCGCTCAGTCCGCCGCCACCAACTACGCGGTGGCGATCGGTTCCGCGGACATGTTCCGCACCGACAGCCGCCACACCATCGTCGCCACCATCGCCGACCCGGGCGCGGTGGGCGCGCTGCAGGGGCGGCTGGACCAGGGCTTCTCGCCGGAGACGGCGGCCCGCTACGGCCTCGATGCCCAGGGTCGCGCCCCCAAGAACCTCACCTTCGTCAGCCGGACCGTCCCGGTCGGCACCAAGTCGACCGGCTACAGCGACGGGGAGGCCAAGGTCGAGCTGTGGTGCACCGGTCTCACCGGACTCGCCGGCCAGCTCTCCGTCCAGCCGGTTACCGCGAACTGGTTTACCCTCACGCTCTCGCTCCACTGGACGGGCAGCGACTGGAAGCTCACCGACTTCACCAGCAGGCAGGGCCCCGCGCCGATGCCCGGAGACCAGCAGGCCGCCACCGCCGAGGAGATCACCGGCGCCGTCCAGCAGTTCGGGGGGTTCCGCTATGCCCGTTGACCAGACCTCACGTCGGTCCACCGCACGCCGCACCGGCACTGTGGCCGGTGCGTTGGCCACGCTTCAGGTGGCGGCGATGCTGGCGGCTCAGCGGGTGTTCGCCGAGCCGTCGCCGGCGCCGACACCCACCGCTACGGCGAACCCCAACTGCCCCGACCTGCCGATCTCGGGGAACGGCATCCTCTGCGTCGACAAGCCCGGCGGCGGCTCGCTGCCCGGCGGCGGAACCGTCAACAACGTGACCGATCCGCTCGGCTCGCTCGCCAAGGGTTGTGCCCAGGCGGCGGCGTGGGTGGTGCGGAAGCTGTCGGGGGCGATCGACGGGACGACGCAGGTGGACTTCACCAATGCGTCGTTCCTGCAGCAGTACGCCGTCGTGTTCGCGGTGTCGACGGTGATCACACTGGTGCTGTGGCTGCTGGCGGTGACCAAGCGGGCGGTGCGCGGGGCGCCGTTGACGACGGCGATCTCGGAGGCGATCGGCTTCCTGTGGCTGACCGTGGTGGCCTCCGCGTTCACGCCGCTGATCCTGTACACCGTGGTGAGCGTGACGGACGGTCTGACCAAGGCGATCGCGGTCGGCACGAAGTCGGACACCGGGACGTACCTGGGCGGCTTCGCCGACACCCTGGAGAAGGGGGACGTCGGTGGCGGCCCGCTGATCCTGGTGATCGTGTCGCTGGTCGCGGTGCTGGCGGCGGCGGTGCTCTGGATCGAGCTGGTGATCCGGGCGGCGATGCTGTACGTGGGTGCGCTGCTGGGGACGGCGGTGTACGCGGGGCTGGTGGACCGGCAGCTGTGGAAGCACGTGCGCCGGTGGGCGGGGATGATGCTGGCGGTGGATCTGGCGAAGCCGATCATCGTGATCATCCTGGGTCTGGCAGGCGCGGTGGCGACCGGCGCCGGGGCCAACGACGACTTCTCCCGGGTGCTGTCCGGGCTGGCGATCCTGTTCCTGTCGATCTTCGCGAGCGCCGCGGTGTACCGCTTCGTCCCGACCTTCGGCGACGAGATGCTGAACATGCGTCGGGCCCGGGCCAGTGCCGTGCAGGCCGGCTCGGCGATGATCAACGGCACCGCGAACCTGATGAAGCAGGGCATCACCACCCACGGCGACCGCGGTCCGCAGGCGGCCGGCGCGGGCGGTGGAGGTGCGGGCGGTGGTTCGGTCGCGCCGGGCATCGCCGCGCACGCCGGCCGGACGCCGGCGCCACCGCCGCAGGCCGGGCCCCCGCAGGCCCCGGTCCCGATCCGCGACAGCAATCCAGCGAAGGGAGGGTGACGGGTAAGTGAGCAGCGAACAGCTCGGCCAGTACGGTGCCCAGTACGCCCAGCCGTACGTGCACCAGCGCCGCACCTACCTGATCGGCAAGGCCCGCCCGAACGCGCCGATCGGCCGGAATAGGGAGTCCGGCGAGATCCTGCTGATCATCTTCGGGGCGTTCCTCGGCATGCTCTGGGGTCTGCTGATGCCGATCCTGGGGCTGCGGATCGCCGGTCTGATCGGCCTGCCCATGCTGGCCATCGCGGCGGTCTACGTGCCGTACCGCAAGCGGACGTTCTACAGGTGGGTGGAGATCAACCGCACCTACCGCCGGACGGTCCGCAGCGGGCGCGCGGTGTGGCGGTCGGACGCCATGGACGCGGGCACCCGGATGGACGGCCGTGAGGTGGAGATCGGCCCGCCGCCCGGGGTGGGGCGGCTGCGCTGGCTGACCGCGCCGTTCGGGCCGGACGAGGTCGGGGTGCTGATGCACCTGGAGCGGCGGACGGTGACGGCCGCGATCGAAATCGAGGGCCCGGGTGTGGGCCTGCGCGACTCTGAGGACCAGGAGGCGCTGGTCGACCGCTTCGGCACGCTGCTGAAGCACGTCGCCAACGGCGACGGCTTCGTGACCCGGCTGCAGATCCTGGCCCGTACCCTGCCGGCCGACCCGGACGCGCACGCGAAGGACGTCGAGCGGCGCGGCGACCACGACGCCCCGCGCTGGCTGAAGGAGTCGTACGACCAGCTGCAGTCGATGGTGTCGACCTCCTCGGAGCAGCACCGGGCGTACCTGGTGGCCTGCATGCACTACACCCGTGACCTGGCCGCCGAGGCGCACGCGATGGGACGCACCGCCACCGGCGGTCGGGCCCGGGACGACGACGGGCTGGCGGCGGTGATGGCCCGCGAGCTGACCGACATCTGCGCCCGACTGGCCGAGGCGGACATCCGGGTGCGCCAGCCGCTGGGCCAGGCCCGGCTCTCCTCGCTGCTGCACTCGATGTACGACCCGGACCACCCAATCGACCACATCCAGGCGATGTCCCGGCGCAACGCCTGGCCGGCCGAGCTGGACGCGACCCACCCGCAGTACCTGAGCGCGAAGACCCGCGAGTCGGCGACCCGGGAGCCGTGGTGCCACGCCACCGCGTGGATCAAGGAGTGGCCGCTCACCCCGGTGGGCGTCAACTTCCTGGCGCCGCTGCTGGTGCACACCCCGGACGTGATCCGCACGGTCGCGGTGACGATGGACCTGGAGCCCACCGACGTCGCGATCGAGCGGATGCTGACCGAGAAGACCAACGACGAGGCGGAGGCCAGCCGCGCGGCCAAGATGAACCGCACGGTCGACCCGCGCGACCTGGCCCACACCGGCCGGGTGGACCAGCGCGGTGACGACCTGGCCTCCGGCGCGGCCGGGGTGAACCTGGTCGGCTACATCACGGTCTCCTCGCGCAACCCGGACGCGCTGGCCCGCGACAAGCGGACCATCCGGGCCTCGGCCGGCAAGAGCTACCTCAAGCTGGAGTGGTGCGACCGCGAGCACCACCGGGCCTTCGTCAACACCCTGCCGTTCGCCACCGGCATCCGCCGCTGACCGCCGCGCTCGTCCACCCACTGCGCCATTCCATCCACCGCGCCCGTCCATCCCTACCGCTGGCACCAGGAGGCCGCCCATGGCGATCGGCAACCTCACCGACGCGTTCACCAGCCTGATGTTCGGCAAGGTGGAGACCACCCGGCTGCCGGTACGCACCTCCACCGGCCAGGCACAGGCCGTCTACCTGCCCACGGCCGCACCGGGGTTGGGTGACTCGGGCGTGATCATCGGGCGTGAGGTGTACAGCGGCAAGGGGTACGTGTACGACCCCTTCCAGCTGTACGGGCAGCAGCTGCCGGCGCCGCACTGGCTGGTACTGGGCGAGTCCGGCAACGGCAAGTCGGCGCTGGAGAAGACCTACGTGCTGCGGCAGTTGAGGTTCCGTGACCGCCAGGTCGTGGTGCTCGACGCACAGGGTGAGGACGGCGTAGGCGAGTGGAACCTGATCGCCAACGCGCTCGGCATAAAGCCGATCCGGCTGGACCCGATGGCGGCCCGGGACGGCGGGGTGAAGCTCAACCCGCTGGACCCGGCGATCACCCAGACCGGCCAGCTGTCGCTGCTGCGCACCATCATCGAGGTGGCGATGGGGCGCGGCCTGGAGGAGCGGGCCGGTTTCGCGCTGAAGGCCGCGCACGCGCATGTGGTGGCGTCGGTGAAGGATCGTCAGCCGGTGCTGGACGACATCATCGACACCCTGCGCAACCCCGAGCTGTCCTCGGTGGAGTCGCTGGGCGTGGCAGTGGACGAGGTGCAGTCCTGGGGCCTGGATGTGGCGCTGGTGCTGGACCGACTGGTCGACGGCGACCTGTGCGGCATGTTCGACGGGCCGACCACCGAGGGCATCGACCTGGACGCGCCGCTGATCGTCTTCGACCTCTCGCACATCGACCGCAACTCGATCGCGATGCCGATCCTGATGGCGATCGTCGGGGTGTGGCTGGAGCACACCTGGATTCGGCCGGACCGGAAGAAGCGCATCTTCCTGGTCGAGGAGGCCTGGCACATCATCAACAGCCCGTTCGTGGCCCAGCTGTTCCAGCGGCTGCTGAAGTTCGGCCGACGGCTCGGGCTCTCCTTCGTCGCGGTGGTGCACCACCTGTCGGACGTGGTGGACGGCGCGGCGGCCAAGGAGGCCTCGGCGATCCTGAAGATGGCGTCCACCCGGACGATCTACATGCAGAAGGCCGAGGAGGCGCGGGCCACCGGCCGGGTGCTGGGCCTGCCGCGCTGGGCGGTGGAGATCATCCCGACCCTGTCGCCGGGCATCGCGGTCTGGGACGTCAACGGCAACGTCCAGGTGGTCAAGCACATCATCACCGAGGCCGAGCGACCGCTGGTGTACACCGACCGCGCGATGACCGAGGACGCGGTGGCCGAACGGGTGCGGGCCGAAAGGCAGTTGGCGGCCGAGCCGGGGGTCTGACCGGCGCCCGGCCCGGGCGCCGGGCGGCTCCTCCGTAGTCCGCGCACCGCTCGGACGGCGATGGTTCATCAGCAGGTGATCCTCTTGTTATGTTTGACGCCCTGACAGCTACGCGCGTTGACCCTAGGCTGCACACGCGCAACACATGCCCGAACGCCCGGTGCCGTCCGCCGCCGGTGCTCCTCGAAGGTGCAGGGGATCCCTCATGCTCACCGTCAGATCACGACGGACGGCGCTCGCCGTCGTCGCCGCCGCAGGTCTGTTCGGCACGGTGGCCGTGCCGACGGCCGCCCAGGCCGCCGACGCCAACGCCAAGCGTCACAAGACCGTCAACCTCCAGCTGCTGGCGATCAACGACTTCCACGGCAACCTGGAGCCCCCGGCCGGGTCCTCCGGCACGATCAAGGAGACCGACCCGGCCACCGGTCAGGTCGTCTCGACCCCGGCCGGCGGCATCGAGTACCTGGCCACCGAGCTGCGCCAGGCCCGGATCCCGGCCGACGACTCGATCACCGTCGCGGCCGGCGACATCGTCGGGGCCAGCCCGCTCACCTCGGCGCTGTTCCACGACGAGCCGACCATCGAGGCGATGGACAAGCTCGGCCTGGACGTCACCTCGGTGGGCAACCACGAGTTCGACCAGGGCGCGGCCGAGCTGCTGCGCAAGCAGGAGGGCGGCTGCCACCCGACCGACGGCTGCTACGAGCCCGGCCGCACCTTCAAGGGCGCCAACTTCAACTACCTGTCGGCCAACGTCACCGACGAGCAGACCGGTCAGCCGCTGCTGCCCCCGTACTGGGTGACCAAGTCGCAGGGCGTGAAGATCGGCTTCATCGGCGTCACCCTGGAGGGCACGCCGAACATCGTGACCGCCGAGGGCGTCAAGGGCCTGAAGTTCGCCAACGAGGTCACCACGATCAACAAGTACGCCGCGGAGCTGAAGTCCAAGGGCGTCAACTCGATCGTCGCGCTGATCCACGAGGGCGGTTACCCGGCCAGCAGCGTCTACAACTACGACTGCGGCCCGGCCGGCCAGGGCGTCTCGGGCCCGATCGTCGACATCGCCAAGAAGATCGACCCGTCGGTCGGCGCGATCATCACCGGCCACACCCACAACTCGTACGCCTGCACCATCCCCGACCCCAACGGCGTGCCGCGCTCGGTGACCAGTGCCGCCTCCTTCGGCCGGCTGTTCACCGAGATCGACATGAAGCTGGACAAGACCACCGGCGAGATCGTGCGCCCCTCGGTCAAGGCCGAGAACCACGTGGTGCGCCGCACGGTCGAGAAGGCTCCGGACATGACGGAGCTGATCAACCACTACGCCAAGCTGGCCGCCCCGATCGCCAACCGGCCGATCGGCTACATCTCCTCGGACATCAACGGCCGCGGCAGCAGCGACCTGGAGAAGCCGCTCGGCGACCTGATCGCCGACGCGCAGCTGGAGGGGCTCGCCCCGGCCGGCAAGGGCGGGGCGCAGGTCGCCTTCATGAACCCCGGCGGCATCCGCTCCGACCTGGTCTACAAGGCCTCGGGCAGTGAGGGCGACGGCGTGGTGACCTACGGCGAGGCGTTCACCGTCCAGCCGTTCACCAACATGATGCAGGTCAAGACGCTGACCGGCGCCCAGCTCGTCCAACTGCTCCAGCAGCAGGTGAGCGGCCTCAACGACGCCGCGCCGAAGGTCCTCCAGGCCTCCTCGAACCTGCACTACACCCTGGACATGCGCAAGACTGGTGCGGACCGGGTCGTCGTCGACTCGATCCGGCTGAACGGCGCGCCGGTCGACCCGGCCGGCAAGTACCGGGTCGCGGCCAACGAGTTCCTGGCCGGTGGCGGTGACGGCTTCCCGGCCTTCGCGGCCGGCACCGACAAGCTCGTCGGCGTCTCCGACCTGGACGTTTTCACGGCCTACCTGGCGGCCCACAGCTCGGCGGCCTCGCCGCTGAAGCCGCCGGCGCAGGACCGGATCAAGGTCCTCGGCCCGGGCAGCGACATCGACTGACCGTGAGCCGATCCTGAGGGACGGGCGGGGCGCTGTCGGGGCGCCCCGCCCGTTCTGCTTCTCGCGGCCGAAGCTCGGAGCCGCTACGCGGGGCCGGCTATTCGGGAGCCGGCCCGCCGGGCAGCCGCACGGTGGCCAGAGCGCCGGGGCCGCCGTCCTCGGCCGGGCCCAGGGTGACCTCGCCGCCCGCCTCCCGGACGCTCTGCGCGACGATCGACAGCCCGAGGCCGGATCCCGGCAGTTGGCGCGAGGAGGGGGAGCGCCAGAACCGGTCGAAGACGTACTGCAGCTCGTCCGGCGGGATGCCGGGGCCGTGGTCGCGGACGGTCAGCACGCCCTGCTGGAGCCGCACTTCGATGGTGCCGCCGGGCGGGCTGTACTTGACCGCGTTGTCCAGCAGGTTGATCACGGCCCGCTCCAGCCCGGCCGCGTCGCCGTGCACGTACCAGGGCTCGGCGCTCGTCTCGAAGACCAGCCCCGGCCCGCGCAGCTCGGCCCGCTCGACGGCCCGCCCGGCGATCTCGTGCAGCGCGACGACGGTCAGGTTCGGGCCGGTCTTGGGCGAGTCGGGGCGGGACAGCTGGAGCAGGTCGCCGATCAGGACAGTGAGTTCCTGCATCTGCGCCTTCATGTTGCCGAGCAGCTTGGTCTTGGTCGCCGGGGGCAGCGGGCGACCGGTGTCGTTGCTGCGGATCAGCAGGTCCACGTTGGTGCGCAGCGAGGTGAGCGGCGTCCGGAGCTCGTGGCCCGCGTCGGCGATCAGCCGGGTCTGCCGCTCGCGGGAGTTGGCGAGCGCGGTGCTCATGGAGTTGAAGGAGGTGGACAGCCGGGCGATCTCGTCGTCCCCGTGTACGGGGATGGTGGTGCCGACCTCCTCGGTCCGGGCGATGTGCTCGACGGCTTCGGTGAGTTGGTCAACGGGCTTGAGGGAGGAGTGGGCGACGAGGCGTCCGGCGACGGCGGCGAGGAGGATGCCCCCGACGGAGACGGCGCCGAGGAGGATGGCGAGGCCCTGGAGGGAGTCCTCGACGGACTGGGTGGGGGTGGCGACCATCACCAGCACAGGGCCGAGGGAGTGGTTTTGGAAGGGGGAGATGCGGACGACGGCAGGATCGCCGTTGGTGTACGTGCCGTCGCGGATGATCGACTGGCCGGGTTTGAGTTGGTATGCCGTAGTGTCGCTCGACTTGAGCGTGACGGCTCGGCCCGCGCGCTCGGGGAAGCAGACCTGGCCGGTGTTCGCCAGAACGAACTGGACGTCCCTGAGCACGGGACCGTTGCTCTCGGACGGCGGGGTTCCCTGGGGCGTCAGCGCCGCCGCCGGGGAGGAGGCGCAGTACAGCACAGGGGTGGGGCGGGGCTGCGGAGAGTTGAGCAGATCCGTCCGGACCTGGTTATACAGCTGCTTGTCAACGATGAACCAGCACGCCAGCGCCGACATCGCGATGGCGACCGCCACCGCGGCCGCGCTCAGGAAGGTGAGGCGGCTGCGCAGCGAGCGCGAGCGGAACCAGTGGGCGAGGCGCCGACGGCGCTTGGGCGCGCCGGGCGGTGCCAGCGGCGGAGGCGGGACAGTGTTCACGCGCCGGCGCCGGCGGCCGGGCGCAGGGCGTAGCCGACACCCCGTACGGTCTGGATGAGGCGCGGCATGCCGCCCAGCTCGGTCTTGCGGCGCAGGTACATCACGTACACGTCCAGGGAGTTGGAGGAGGGCTCGAAGTCGAAGCCCCAGACCGCCTTGAGGATCTGCTCGCGGGTGAGGACCTGACGGGGGTGGGAGAGGAACATCTCGAGCAGCATGAACTCGGTGCGGGTGAGTTCGACCGGCTTGCCAGCGCGGGTGACCTCGCGGGTGGCGGTGTTCATCCGCAGGTCGGCGAAGGCGAGCACCTCGCTCTCGTCCTCGGCGGCGGCGCGGGCGGCGGCCTCGGTGGCGAGGGCGTTGCGGCGCAGCAGTGCGCGGACGCGGGCGAGCAGTTCGTCGAGTTCGAAGGGCTTGGCGAGGTAGTCGTCGGCGCCGACGTCGAGGCCGGTGACGCGGTCGCCGACGGCGTCTCGGGCGGTGAGCATCAGCACCGGGACGGTGTCGCCGCGGGAGCGCATCCGGCGGACGGCGGTGAGGCCGTCCATCCGGGGCATCATGATGTCCAGCAGGACGAGGTCGGGCTTGTCGCGCTCGACGGACTCCAGTGCCTCGTAGCCGTCGGTGGCGGTGGTGACCTCGTAGCCCTCGAAGGCGAGGCTGCTCTCCAGGGCGTCCCGGAGGGCGGGTTCGTCGTCGACCACGAGGAGCCGGGCAGACGGGTGGCCGGCCTCGGCGGGGGTGCGGTCGTCGGCGGACGGGGTCATGGGCTGGTGCCCTTTCTCGTCGGGTGGAGGGCCTGCTGGGAGCAATTGTCCGTCGTGCGGACTCTTACCGGCTCCTACGGATTGTGACTCACAGGTTCTGGCCGGCTTCGAGCTTCGGCAGGACCTGCTTGATGTCGTTGATCGGGATGGCGAAGCCGAGGCCGATGCTGCCGGCCGTGCTGCTGCCGCCGCCGGCGGTGGAGTTGGCACCGTTGGGGGCGTACATGGCCGAGTTGATGGCGATGACCTGGCCGTTGGCGTTGATCAGCGGGCCGCCGGAGTTGCCGGGGTTGAGGGCGGCGTCGGTCTGGAAGGCCTTGTAGGTGGTGGTGTTGCCGCTGTTCTGCTGCTGCGGGACGGTGCCGCGCAGGCCGGGCAGGTGGGGGAAGCCGAAGCCGCCGTTGCCGCTGGTGCTGCCCTCGTCGAGCTGGACGGTGACGTCGCGGTTCTCGGCGCTGATGATGCCGGAGGTGACGGTGCCGGTGAGGCCGTCGGGGTTGCCGATGGCGACGACGGGGTCGCCGACGGCCATGGTGGAGGAGTCGCCGAGGACGGCGGGGGCGGGGTTCTTGGCGCCGGTGGCGGTGATCACGGCGGCGTCGAGCTTCTTGTCGGTGCCGGTGAGGGTGGCGGGAGCGGTGGAGCCGTCCTTGAAGGTGACGGTGATCCGGCCGCCGTCGGTCGCGGTGTCGATCACGTGGAAGTTGGTGAGGATCTGGCCGCCGGTGTTCAGGAGGACGCCGGTGCCGGTGGCGGTGCCGTTGCCGTTCTTGACGGTGATCTGGACGACGCTGGGCGAAACGGCGGCGGCGATGGCGGGCACGTTGGCGCTGCCGTCGGAGCGGGCGGAGACCGGGCTGGCGATGGTGCCGACGTGGTTGCCGGAGGACTGCCGGTCGGCGGCGATCACCCCACCGGTGACCCCGCCGATGACGGCGGCGATCGCGGCGACGGCGGTCACCAGGGCGAGGCGCCCGCGCAGCAGGCCGCGCCGGGCCAGGCTGCCGTGGCCGGGGCCTTCGGGGCCTTCGGGACCCGTGGGGTGGCCGAGCCTGGTGGGCGGCTCGGGCGGGATGGGCGGTGGAGGGGGCGGTCCGTCGAAGCTTCCGCCGGAGTGGTCCTCGCGGTGGGCGTACCCGGCGCGCGGGTCGGTGCCGCCGGTGCCCGCGGTGCCGCCGCCGAGCACGGTGCCCTCGATCACGCGGGGCCGGTACGGGTCGTCGTGGTGCTCGTCGGGGTGCTGCTGCTGTTCGCTCATGCCGACCAAGCTCCGCCCGGTGGATGAGGACCGAATGAGAAGCGGCTCAGAAGGACCCGAGAAGCCCGTTGGCTTCTCATAAACCCTGGTCAGGCCGCCTGCGGAACGGAATCGGCTATTCCGTCGCGGCCCGGCCGGGCGCGGCCCCGTCGCAGCCGCAGGAACGGCGGATGACCAGGCGGGCCGGGAACTTGCGGACCCGCTCGGTGTCCGAGCCGGGCACCATCAGCGAGTCGTCCAGCACCAGCTCGACGGCGGCCCGGGCCATCGCGTCGCGGTCGGAGGCGACGGTGGTCAGCGGCGGGTCGGCGAGCGCGGCCTCGGGCACGTCGTCGAAGCCGGCCACCGAGAGGTCCTCGGGGACGCGCAGGCCGACCTCGCGGGCGGCCCGCAGCACGCCGATGGCCTGGTCGTCGGTGGAGCAGAAAATCGCCCGGGGCCGGTCCGGTGAGCTCAGCAGGCCGAGCGCGACGTCGTACGCGCCGTAGCGGTGGAACGGCGCGTCGATCAGGTACGGCTCGGTGGGGATGCCGTGGGCGTCCATGGCGCGCTGCCAGCCCTCGACGTGGTCGATGACCGGGTCCCCGGGGGCGGGGGACTCGACCGGGCCGCCGAAGCAGGCCACGTACGGGTGCCCGTGCTCCTCCAGCAGGTGGCGGACGACGGCCTCGGCGCCGCCCACGTCGTCGGTGACCACCGCGACGTCGTCGATCGCCTCGGGGCGGCGGTGCAGCAGCACCACCTTGGCGCCCTCCATCGCGGCGAACTCCTCGGCGGCGCGCTGCGAGGGGCCCTGGCTGACCAGGATCAGGCCGGAGACCCGCATGCCGAGGAAGGCGCGGACGTAGTGGACCTCGCGGTCGTCCACGTAGTCGGAGTTGCCGATCAGTACGAGCTTGCCGCGCTCGGAGGCGGCCCGTTCCACGGCGTGCGCCATCTCGGCGAAGAAGGGCTGGCGGGCGTCCGGGACGACCATGCCGATCAGGTTGGTGCGGCGGGAGGCCATCGCCTGGGCGACGCTGTTCGGCCGGTAGCCGAGCTGCTCGATCGCCGCGAGGACCTTCTCCCGGGTCGCGGGCGCGACCGGGCGCGGCCCGTTGTTGATCACGTAGCTGACGACCGCGGTCGAGGTCCCAGCCAGTCGGGCTACATCGTCGCGCGTCACCTTGGCCACGGATGGAGTCTACGCGTGTGGCCTCCGGGACGGCAGTGGGACCTGTGGCCGCCCCGGGGCACACCGGGCGCAATCCGGACGAGCCGGGCGGGGGACGGCCCGCCCGGCGACCGGGTCAGGCCTCCAGCGGTGCGGAGGGACGCTGGGCGAGCTCGGGACGCTCGCCCTTCTCGGACTTCTCCGGGACGACGAAGCGGTAGCCGACGTTGCGCACGGTGCCGATCAGCTGCTCGTGCTCGACGCCGAGCTTGGCGCGCAGCCGACGGACGTGGACGTCCACCGTCCGGGTGCCGCCGAAGTAGTCGTAGCCCCAGACCTCCTGCAGCAGCTGCGCCCGGGTGAAGACCCGGCCGGGGTGCTGGGCGAGGTACTTGAGCAGCTCGAACTCCTTGAAGGTGAGGTCGAGCGCCCGGCCCTTGAGCTTGGCGGAGTAGGTGGCCTCGTCGACCGAGAGGTCGCCGTTGCGGATCTCCATCGGGCTGTCGTCGACGGCCACCTGGAGCCGGCCGAGCGCCAGCCGCAGCCGGGCCTCGACCTCGGCGGGGCCGGCGGTGTCCAGTAGGACGTCGTCGATGCCCCACTCGGCGGTCACGGCGGCCAGGCCGCCCTCGGTGACCACCAGGATCAGCGGGCAGCCGATGCCGGTGGAGCGCAGCAGTTGGCAGAGGCTGCGGATCTGCGGCAGGTCACGTCGCCCGTCGACCAGGATGACGTCCGCGTTGGGGGTGTCCACCAGGGCCGATCCCTCGGCGGGGGCCACCCGGACGTTGTGCAGCAGCAGGCCGAGCGCCGGCAGCACCTCTGCTGACGGCTGCAGCGCGTTGGTGAGGAGGAGGAGAGAACTCATACCCGGTGGTCCCCTTTCCGGGTCGTCGCGGTCGCATGACGGCTGCCGCCACAGCCGGATGGCGCACGATCGTGAAAGTGTCGCGCGCGGCGCGTCCCGGAAGGGGCGGCGGTCGGCGACGGGAGGGTGAGGAGGAAGGGCGCCCGGGGCGTACGGGGGGACCAGGAGGCGCGACGGCGCTCGCGCCGGGGGGCCCGCAACCCCTGGCGCACCGCTTCTGCCCTGATCATCCCGCGAACCCTCCGGTCTGGTCCGGTACCGGGTGGCGGCCCGGCGCCGGGTGAACGACGCCCCGCCGGCCCGGCACGTCCTTGTGCCGCGAGAAGCGGGGCGGTTCCTGCGGCGCGCCGGGGGTGGGCCGACGAATCGCAAGAATGTCCGTACTGGCGTCCTGAAAGCACAAAAGGACCCGGGGGCGACTCTGCCCGGATCCCTCTTGGTGGTCGAGGATAGCCGACCCGCTCCCGCGCCGGGAGTGCGCGAATCCGGCGGTTCGCCCAATCCGGGCGCGCGCCGGGTGAGTCTGGACACAGCTTCGAGCGCCGCCGCACACCCCTCCGGCCAGGGCGATTGCCGGTCGCGACGGCGGACACGCCATCATGGGACGCACATCGGCGGCGCTACGCGGGTCCATCGTTCGGGTGGGCGGGCGGCCGCCCCCGGTGGCGAGCCGGACCGGGCCACCGGGGCCGGGCGAGGACGAACGGAAGGGGTGGCCCGATGGGCGCGACCACCGAGCCCGCGAGCGGCGCCCGGGTGCGCGGGACGATCCGCTACTGGGCGGCGGCGAAGTCCGAGGCCGGGCTGGCCGAGGAGCCCTACGAGGCGGCGACCCTGGCGGAGGCGCTGGCGGCGGCCAAGGAGCGCCACGCGGACCGGCCGAAGCTCGTCCAGTTGCTCGGGCACTGCTCGTACCTGGTCGACGGCGCCCAGGTGGGCGGCCGGGACCACGCGACCGTCGCCCTGACCGAGGACGGGACGGTCGAGGTCCTTCCGCCGTTCGCGGGAGGCTGAGCGGCGTGACGGACATGAACAACCCGAACCACGGCGGCGGCTACGGCAACTGGCCGCAGCAGCCCTATCCGCAGCCGCACCCGCAGCAGCAGCCGCATCCGTACGGCTATCCGGTGGCCGACGAGGCGGCGACCACGTTGCTGCCGCCGGTGCCTCCGATGGACGACGCGGCCGCGACCACCCTGCTGCCGCCGGTACCCCCGATGGACGACGCCGCGACCACGCTGCTCCCGCCCGTCCCGCCGCTGGACGACGCGGCGGCCACCACGCTGCTGCCGCCGGTCACGGTCTCCGGCGCGATGCCGGTCGCCCCGCCGCAGCACTTCGGACAGCCCCCGGCGCAGCCGCAGCCGCAGCCGCAGTCGGAGCAGCAGCCGCCGTCCCGGGCCCGGCACCGGGCCCCGACGCCGCAGCCCGCCCCGCAGCAGGCCGCGCCCGTGCCGCCCGCTGCGCCCGTGCCGCCCGCCGGGCCCGGCTTCGACCCGCCGACCATGACGCTCAAGCGTCCGACCGCCCAGGTGCCCGGCCAGGTGCCCGGCGCCCCCGGCGCCCAGCCGTACGCGGCCGTCCCGGCGCAGCCGCAGCCGCCGTCGGTGATGCAGCCGCCCGCCGCCCCGCGCGGTCGGACCGGTTCGCCGATCATCGACCCGGGCCTGCAGCCCGCCCTGATCACCGCCGGCGCGGCCGCGCTGCTGGCCGGCGGCGCCGCGCTGGGGCAGGTGGCGCTGGCCCTGGTGGTCGCGCCGCTGCAGCTGCTGACGGCGGCCGGCTGGTTCCGGCTGAACGGCATGTGGCCGGCCCGTCAGGGCATCCTGCTCGCCGCGCTGGCCGGGTTCACCGCCGACGTGGCCGTGCTGCTGGCGGACTCCCACGGCGGCGTGGCGGCCGTGGTGGGCACCCTGGGCGGGTTCTTCCTGCTGGTCCTGGTGCTGCAGACGTTCCGTCCCTCGGACCCCAAGGAGCGGTTCTACGCGCTGACCGTGCTCGGCTCGGCCACCGTGGTGACGGCGCTGTGCACCATGCTGCTGCTGGCCGACTGGGTGCCGGCCGGGGTGGGCGCGGTCGCGCTGGCCACCCTGCTGGCGGCGGCGCCGCTGCCCGGCCCGAAGCAGCTGGGCCCGGTGCTGGGCCTGGTCGCGGCGGTGTTGCTGGGCTTCCTGGTGGGTGCGCCGATGGCCCTGGGGGCGCTGGCCGGGCTGGGGGCGCTGGTCGGTCGCCGGGTCGCGGCGTACGACTTCCCGTCCCGCTTCGTGCACATGACGGCGGGCGTGGCGCTGCCGCTGGCGGTGTCCGCACCGCTGATCTGGATCGCCACCGACCTGCTGGCCGGCTGAGCCGGCTACGTCACACCGCCCCGGAACCACGTTCCGGGGCGGGACGTCGTACGGTCGTGCGGGAGCGGTCGCATCAGGGCGGCCGCCATGGAAAACAGCGACACTCCACAGCGGACGACGACAGCGACCGGCGACGAGGGGGACACGATGCGCGGATGGCTGAAGGCGACGATCGGCCTGGTGGTGCTCTCCGGGCTGCTGGTGGGCGCCGACCGGATCGCGGTCGGAGTGGCCGAGGACGAGGCCGCCGACCGGATGGTGAAGAGCGGCCAGATGAGTCAGCGGCCGGACGTGACGATCGAGGGCTTCCCGTTCCTGACCCAGGTGCTCTCGCGGAAGCTGGACGACGTCCGGATCTCCTCGGACGGCCTGACCGTCCAGAACAACGGCCACCAGGTGGCGCTGCACTCCTTCAAGGCCGAGCTCTCCGGCGTCTCGGTGGGCGACAACCTGGACAGCGCCACCGTGGACAACGGCACCGGCAGCGGCGTGATCTCCTACCAGGACCTCGCCCAGCTGCTGCCGCCGGCCTCCGAGCTGCTCGGTGGTGCCCCGATGCCGGTCGGGGGGAACTCCCGGCTGAGCCTGTCGTACGGCGGGCCGGGCAAGATCAAGGCCTCGCTGGGGCCGGTGTCGGTCGGTGAGGCGACCGTGCACAACCAGGGCAACACCATCACGGTGGACGGCCTCAAGCTGAGCTCGCTGGCCGAGATGTTCGCCGGGCTCTCCAACCGGAAGGTCCAGCCGGCCAGCTTCACCCTCGACTCGATGCCGGCCGGGCTGAAGCTGGCCGAGCAGGACGGCGCGACGCCGCTGCCGGAGGGCCTCCAGCTGTCCTTCGAGGGCAAGGGCGTCAAGCTCCTGGGCTAGGGCCCGTCTCCTGGATCCCTGCCGGGTCCGCGATGCCTCCGTTCCGCTCCGCGAGACGCGCTGTCCAGCGCGGACCGCGGAGCGGTGTCGTTTCCGCCCGTTGTGTGCCGCCGCCGGGGCTCTTCCCCGGTGCGTGCCCGGCCCCGCCGAGGCAAATCCCACGATCCGGTCGTTTTGATCTCGTTATTCGATACGCTGATGACAGCGGGCCGTCGGTGTCCCTAGCATCGTCGGCATGAAGCGACAGACGGATCTCACGAAGCGGCGGGCGGTCGACCTGTGCCGCGTGGCCGCCTGTCTGTGTCGAATGCGCTAAGTCGGCGTCCTGGCAGGGCAGTTGACGCCCGCCGCCGATCTCTCCGGCGAACTCGCCCGGCCGCTCCGGTCGGCGGTCGCCGCCGCACCTCGCAGTTCCCCGCCCGGCCGTCCGGTTCACCTCCTCCGTCCCGCCATTCGGACAGGAATTCGGGCCGCATCCGCCCGGGCGCCCCTGCAGCCCCTCCTGAGCAGCACCTTCCGCCAACCGCCCTCGGATGGAGAACATCACCATGAGCCGCAGCGACGTCCTGGTCGACGCCGACTGGGTCCAGGCCCGCCTGGACGACCCGAAGGTCGTCATCGTCGAGGTCGACGAGGACACCTCCGCGTACGACAAGAACCACATCCGCAACGCCGTCCGGATCGACTGGAAGAAGGACCTCCAGGACCCGGTCCGCCGCGACTTCATCGACCAGGCCGGCTTCGAGGCGCTGCTCAGCGCCAAGGGCATCGCCAACGACGACACCGTCGTGCTCTACGGCGGCAACAACAACTGGTTCGCCTCGTACGCCTACTGGTACTTCAAGCTGTACGGCCACGGCGATGTCCGCCTGCTGGACGGCGGCCGCAAGAAGTGGGAACTGGACTCCCGGGACCTGGTCTCCGAGGTCCCGGCCCGGCCGGCCACCGAGTACACGGCGCAGGCCGCCGACTCCTCGATCCGCGCCTTCCGCGACGACGTGATCGCCGCCATCGGCAACCTCAACCTGGTCGACGTCCGCTCGCCCGACGAGTTCTCCGGCAAGCTGCTCGCCCCGGCCCACCTCCCGCAGGAGCAGTCGCAGCGCCCCGGCCACGTGCCGAGCGCCCGCAACATCCCGTGGGCGAAGAACGCCAACGACGACGGCACCTTCAAGAGCGACGAGGAGCTCAAGGCCCTGTACGAGGCCGAGGGCATCGACCTGGCGAAGGACACCATCGCCTACTGCCGGATCGGCGAGCGCTCCGCGCTCACGTGGTTCGTCCTGCACGAGCTGCTCGACCAGGCGAACGTGAAGAACTACGACGGTTCGTGGACCGAGTACGGCAGCCTGGTCGGCGTGCCGATCGAGCTCGGCAGCAACTGAGCCCCCGGCTCGACCCGTAAGTCAGAAGGGAAGACAGACATGTGCGGTGCGAAGGCCGGCGGCCCGGACCTGGCAGGAGTTGACGTGGCGAACGAGACGATCATCCAGGGTTCGGTGACCCGCGACGGTGAGCCGGTCAACGGCTACGTCCGGCTGCTGGACGAGGGCGGCGAGTTCACGGCCGAGGTGCCCACCTCGGCGACCGGCCAGTTCCGGTTCTTCGCCCGCCCGGGCAAGTGGACCCTGCGGGCACTGGTCCCGGGCCAGACCGTGGACCGTCAGGTGGTGGCCTCCCAGGGCACCGCCGTCGAGGTCGCGATCGCGATCTGACCGAGTCGGACGATCACACCGAGGGCCCTGCCGCGGCAGGGCCCTCGGCCGTACCGTGGAGACGTGCAGGCAAGGCGTCGGCGGCGCTTCTACTACGCCATGATGGGCGTGTGCCTGGGCCTGTTCGTCATGGCCTGGGGCGTGGTGCGGTTCTTCTCGGTGGGTGCCGCGGTCGCCCTGTGCGTGGTCGCGATGGTCATCCCGCCCGCGGCCGCGGTGTTCGCCAACAAGCGGGACCCGGACGACGACTGGTGGAACGATCCGCGCTGGGACGATCCGAAGTGGGACGATCCCGGGCACGACCGGGACCGCCCCGACCACGAGCCGCGCGACTCCTCGGGCCCGTAGGCGTCAGTACACGAGCGCCTGGACGCCGTCCGACATGATCTCGCTAACGAAGACCTGCGCGCCCGCGATCCGGACGCCCTCGACGGTGTCCTTCTGCTCGATCCCGCGCCGGGCCGCGCACTGGGTGCACAGCGTCACCGAGCCGGCCGCCAGGATCGACTCCAGCAGGTCCGGCAGCGGCGCCGCGTGCGGCAGCTCGAACTCCGCAGCCTTCCCCGGCAGGGCGAACCAGGAGGACTCCCCGGTCAGCCAGAGCGAGACCTCGATCCCGCTGGCGACGGCGACGGCCGCAACCGTGAACGCCTGCGAGCACCGCTCCGGCGCGTCCGCCCCGGCGGTGACCTTGATGACGAGCTTCTTCGACATGGCGCCACCTTAGAGGGCCCGCCACCCCCGTCCGCCGTCATCTCGGAATCCCTTGGGGAAACCTTGGGCGGCGCCGGGGCGCGCGGGCGCGAACCGCGACGTGGCGGGGCTCACCGCGACCCGTCGGAGCCCGGCGGATAGAGTGAGCGCCAGCAAAATCCACCACACTGTCGCCGCCTGGGAGCCCCCCGTGTCCGGTCTGGAAATGTTCTTCGACGGTCTGCTGGCCTTCATGGCCGTGCTGATCACCTGGTTCGCCATCTTCTCGGTGATGAAGCTGTACCAGGGCCAGCGCTGAGCCTGCCGTACGGTTGAGGCAGACCGCACCGACCACGACAGCGACCAGGAACATGATCGAGATCCCCTCTGACCTCCACAAGGACGTCGTCCCGCTCGCCTTCCTCCTCGGCACCTGGGAGGGCGCGGGCGTCTACGCCCCTCTGCCTAACGAGGGGGGCCCGGGCACGGAGAAGTGCAACTTCGGCCAGGAGATCGTGATCCGTCACGACGGCCGGCCCTTCCTGGAGTTCCGCTCCCGCACCTGGGTGCTGGACAACGACGGCGAGAAGGTCCGCCCGCTGGAGAACGAGCACGCGTTCTGGCGCATCACCAGCAACCAGGACGGCACCAGCGGCGCCCGGGGGATCGAGATCTCCTCCGTCCGTGACGACGGCACGGTCGAGATCTGGTACGGCGAGCTGGCCGACGGCAAGCCGCAGGTCGACGTCTCCACCGACGCGGTGGCCCGGATCGAGGGCTCCCCGGAGTACTCCGGCGGCAAGCGGCTGTACGGCTTCGTCAACGGCGAACTGCTCTGGGTCGGCGAGAAGGCCGCCCCGAACGTGCCGCTGCGCCCGTACATGTCCGCGCAGCTGAAGAAGGTGCTCAGCCCGGCCCAGCTGATCAAGGACATCAACGACCTGCCGGACGACGGCATCGCCTTCTTCAAGTAGGCACAGCTCAAGTAAGGCCCGTGCACGAGGTAGGGACCGGCCCGCGGCCGGTCCCTACACTTGCATCAGGACCCCCGACCTTGACAGGGACAGCACCGTGGCGGACACCGGCACCACCGACTGGCAGCTCTCCGGCGACTGGAAGGCCGACCTGCGCGAGCGCGGCTACCGGCTGACCCCGCAGCGGCAGCTCGTGCTGGAGGCCGTCGACGTCCTCGACCACGCCACCCCCGACGACATCCTCTGCCACGTCCGCAAGACCGCCAGCGGTGTCAACATCTCCACCGTCTACCGGACCCTGGAGCTGCTGGAGGAACTGGGCCTGGTCTCGCACGCCCACCTCGGCCACGGCGCCCCGACCTACCACCTGGCCGGCCGCCACCACCACCTGCACCTGGTCTGCCGGGACTGCGGGAAGGTCACCGAGACCGGCACCGAGATCGCCCAGCCGCTGATCGACCGGCTGCGCGAGCAGCACGGCTTCGACACCGACCTCAAGCATTTCGCCATCTTCGGCCGCTGCGCCGACTGCACCGCCGAGCACGCGGACGGCCGGTCGTAAGCTGGCCGGTATGACCGGTGTGAAGAGCCCGCTGCTTACCCTGCCCGGAGCCGTCCCCGCCGAGGGGGCCGACGAGGGCGTCGCCGCCCACTACGGCGACATCTTCCGCGAGCAACGGAACCTGTCCGAGGGCAGCGGCTTCGTGGACCTCTCGCACCGCGGCGTGGTCACCGTCACCGGCGACGACCGCCTCTCCTGGCTGCACCTGCTGCTCACCCAGCACGTCAGCGAGCTGCGGCCGCAGCACGCCACCGAGGCGCTGGTGCTCTCCCCGCACGGGCACGTCGAGCACGCGCTCTACCTGGTCGACGACGGCACCACCACCTGGGCGCACGTCGAGCCGGGCACCCAGGGCGCGCTGGTCGCCTACCTGGAGAGCATGAAGTTCTTCTACCGGGTTGAGGTCGCCGACGCCACCGCCGACTACGCCGTGGTCCACCTGCCGGCCGGCTCCACCGTCTCCGTGGAGGGCGCCGCCGCCGTGCGCGAACTGCCGTACGGGCGCGACCTGTTCGTTCCGCGCGCCGAGCTGGAGAAGCTCACCACCGGGTACGGCCCGGCGGCCGGGGTCTGGGCGTACGAGGCGTTGCGGATCGAGGGCCACCGGCCCCGGCTGGGCTTCGAGACCGACCACCGGACCATCCCGCACGAGGTGGACTGGCTGCGCGCCGCCGTCCACCTGCAGAAGGGCTGCTACCGCGGCCAGGAGACCGTCGCCCGGGTGCACAACCTGGGCCGTCCGCCGCGTCGGCTGGTCTTCCTGCACCTGGACGGCACCGAGGAGACCCTGCCCCCGCACGGCACCGAGGTGCGGCTGGCCTCCGACCCGGACGGGCGGGCGCTGGGCTTCGTGACCTCCTCGGCCCGGCACCACGAGCTGGGGCCGATCGCGCTGGCGATCGTCAAGCGGAACGTCCCGGTGGACGCGGTGCTGCTGGCCGGGACGGTGCCGGGCACCCAGGACGTGATCGTCCCGCAGTAGCTCCGGGGCTCAGACCTCGACGAGGACGGTGAACGGGCCGTCGTTCACCAGCGCCACCTGCATGTCGGCGCCGAACCGGCCCGTCTCCACCTTGGCGCCCAGCGCGCGCAGTTGGGCGACCACCTCGTCCACCAGCGGCTCGGCGACCGGACCGGGGGCGGCGGCGGTCCAGGTGGGGCGGCGGCCCTTGCGGGCGTCGCCGTAGAGGGTGAACTGGCTGATCACCAGCAGCGGGCCGCCGATGTCCGAGCAACTCTGCTCCACGCCCTCGCGGCGACTCCCCCGCTCGCCTCCGGCCGGTCCGGATCCGACGCCGACGGTCGTCGCTCCGGCGCCCCCTCCTCCGTCGGTCGCTTGTCGCTCCTCGCTTTCGGCGTCGGCGCGGCCTTCGGCTCGGGGGGAAGGCGGCAGGATCCGCAGGGTCCAGAGCTTGCGGGCCAGTTGGGCCGCCTTCGCCGGGGTGTCCTCGTGGGTGACGCCGACCAGGACGCACAGCCCCGGTCCCTCGATCGCGCCGACGGTCTCTCCGGCCACGGTCACCCGGGCCTCGGTCACTCGCTGCACCACTGCTCGCATGCGGCCATTGTGCCGGAGCGCCACACCGCCCCCGTAGCGCCTCGGGATGCACATCAGGGGCGCGCACAATGTGGCGCACGCCGTGCGGCGCGCGCCTGCGCAGGCTCGGGCGCCGCTCTTCCTGCGGAAAGGGCCGGTCGTATCAGCCACCCCCGTTCGCCACGGGGCCGTTCGGGTGCACGGGCGGTGCGCGCGCGCCGGGTGGGGTGGCACGCTGGGGGACCGTACGAAGGGCCCGGCGCGCCTGAAGGTCCGCCGCACCGGGCCGGGGTTCGGCCGGGCGGTCGAGCCGGTAGGTCAGGCGTTCTGGCCGGGTCGCCCCGGCGGGTGGTTCCGGCCGGGGAGCGGAACCCTTCGGGGCCCCCGGGCGTGCCAACGGACGGGACGCGCGAGCCCGTCGGGGGACGGGCCGGGCCGGCGGCAGGGGCGGGGTGCCGCGAGCGGGCGGGATCGGACGACGGCAGGTGGGTTGGATGATGGACGCGAGCAGCGCGGCGCGGAACCGCTCCGGGCAGGTGGCGCAGGTCCCCGGGGACCCCTCCTGGGCGGCTGGCCCGGACGGCGAGCCCGATCTGGAGCGGCTGGGCCTGGAGCAGCTGCGGGTGCTGCGCCGGGAGACCCTGGAGCAGGAGGCCGACCTGTCCTACCTGCGGCGGCTGCTGCACGGGCGGATGGACATCCTGCGCGCCGAGCTGGACCGGCGCCCCGGCTGCGGCCCCGCCCGTACCGCCCCGGCGGTCGGCGAGGGGCTCGGCGGCGACCTGCTGGACCGGCTGCCGGCCATCCTGACCGACGCGCCCTCCAGCGTCCGGCGCTCGGCCCGGCACGTCACCCTGGGCCCGCCGCGCACCCAGGAGTCCCAGCTGGAGGCGGACGCCCTGATGGGCGACGTCCAGCTCGCCGACCTCGCGGCGCACCCGGCCGAGGAACTGCTGGCCGCCCTGGAGCGGCTGCGCGCGCACGAGCGCGAGGTCTCCGGACGGCGCCAGCGGCTGCTGCGGACGGCCGACGGTTGCAATGCCGAGATCACCCGCAGGTACCGTGATGGGGAAGCACGGGTCGACGACCTGCTCTCGGAGAGGCCGCTCTGACCGGGTGAGTCGTCGCGGGCGGGCGGGCCCGGCTTCCTCCCGGCCCACCCTCGCCCCCGGAAGGCTCCCCGATGTCCCAGTCCGCCACCCCGCACGTGCTCGCCGAGGTCATACGCTCGGGCTTCACCGAGGGCCGCCACCACGGCTCCCTGGTCCTGCTCGCCGCCGACGGCTCGGTCGAGTTCGCGCTGGGAGACCCCGATGCGCCGGTCTTCCCCCGTTCGACGGCCAAGCCGTTCCAGGCGGTGGCCACCCTGCGGGCCGGGCTGGCGATCGAGGGCGAGCTGCTGGCGCTGGCGGCCTCCAGTCACTCTGCAGAATCGTTTCACCTCGATGGTGTCCGGGCCATCCTCGGCTCCGCCGGACTCGACGAGTCGGCCCTGCGCACCCCGGCCGACCTGCCGCTGGACGAGACCGAGGCGGAGCTGCTGCTCGGCGCCGGCGGCCGGCGCGCCCCGATCCTGATGGACTGCTCCGGCAAGCACGCCGGCTGGCTGGCCGCCTGCGTCGCCAACGGCTGGGACACCGAGAGCTACCTCGACCCGGCCCATCCGATCCAGCTGCTGGCCGGCGAGGCCCTGGAGGAGGGCACCGGCGACGCCCCCGTGCACGCCGGGGTGGACGGCTGCGGCGCCCCGCTGCTGGCCGTCACGCTGACCGGCCTGGCCCGCGGCTACCGCGGCCTGGTGCTGGCCGCCGAGGGCACCGCGCAGCGCCGGGTGGCCGACGCGATGCGCACCCACCCCGAGTACGTGGCCGGCACCCGCCGGGCCGACACCTGGCTGATGCGGGCCGTCCCGGGCGCGCTGTCCAAGATGGGCGCTGAGGCCGTCCAGGTGGTCGCCCTGCCGGACGGACGGGCGCTCGCCTTCAAGATCGACGACGGCGGCGAGCGGGCCCGCGGCCCGGTGCTGGCCGCCGCGCTGCGCCGGCTCGGGGTGACCGGCGCGGCGGACACCGTCGGACGGATCGGCGCGGCCCCGCTGCTCGGCGGCGGCGTTCCGGTCGGGGAGGTCCGGGCGGCGTTCTGACGGCCGGGGACCGCCCGTCGGAGGCGGCCGGGGTGCGGGCCGGGCGGGGGCGGTGCACGGTGGACCTGGGGCCGTCGCGCAGCTGAGGGAGTCCGCCATGACCGACCATGTGTACCGGGTGACCGAGATCGTCGGGTCCTCGACCGAGAGCGTCGACGCAGCCATCCGCAACGGGGTGGAACGGGCCGCCCGGACCCTGCGCAACCTCGACTGGTTCGAGGTCTCGCAGGTCCGGGGCCACCTGGAGGACGGCCAGATCAAGCACTACCAGGTGTGCATGAAGGTCGGCTTCCGGCTGGAGGACTGAGCCCGCGGAAGCGGCAGACCCGGGAAGCGTCAGGCCCGGACGCGTCAGGCCGGGACACGACAGAGGCCGGGGCCGCGGACGAATCCGCGGGCCCCGGCCCCAGGCTGTCCCGACCTACCTCGAACTGTCCTGGTCGAGTGGGATCGGAACGACGGTTCAGTGACCGCCCTGCTCCGCCAGGCGCTTGATCGAAGCGGTGACCTCGGCCTCGGCCTCGGCGCGGCCGACCCAGTTGGCGCCCTCGACGGACTTGCCCGGCTCCAGGTCCTTGTAGACCTCGAAGAAGTGCTGGATCTCCAGGCGGTCGAACTCCGACACGTGGTGGATGTCCCGCAGGTGCTCCCAGCGCGGGTCGGTCGCCGGGACGCAGAGCAGCTTGTCGTCGCCGCCGGCCTCGTCGGTCATGTGGAACATGCCGATGGCGCGGCACTTGATCAGGCAGCCCGGGAAGGTCGGCTCGTCCAGGATGACCAGGGCGTCCAGCGGGTCGCCGTCCTCGCCGAGCGTGCCCTCGACGTAGCCGTAGTCGGCCGGGTAGCGGGTCGAGGTGAAGAGCATCCGGTCGAGCCGCAGGCGGCCGGTCTCGTGGTCGACCTCGTACTTGTTACGAGAGCCCTTCGGGATTTCGATAAGGACGTCGAACTCCAACGGTTCCTCCAAGGTAGGGACTGACAGAATCCAAGTGTCTCCTACGGGAGTGGGTGCTCAGGAAAGGGGCCGGTCGGTGGGAGCTGGGGTGGGGGCGGCGCGCCGCCGCAGGGGGGCGGCCGCGGGGCTGTTCGGGGCGGCCCTGTTGGTCGCCGGAACGGTCCTGACCGCGGGCGGTGCGTACGCGCAGCCAGCGCCGACCCCCGGCGGGCACAGCGCGGGGCAGGGCGAGGACGACAACGACCAGGGCGACCAGGGCGGCAGGAAGGGCGACCACGGGAAGGGCAAGCCCCGTCCGGGCGAGAGCCCGGGCGTCGGCCCCTCCCGCCGGGCCGAGCCGCCCGCCAGCTCCACGCCGGGCGGCAGCGGTTCGCCCGTCGCGCGCCCGGTGCCCGCGACGGGCGCCGTCCTGGCCACCGCCGAGAACGGCCCGGAGACCGCCGTCCCCTCCGCACAGGGCCTGCAGCAGGCGCTCGCCCCCGCCCTCGCGGACAAGAACCTGGGCACCGTGACCATCGCCGTCGCGGATGCCGCCGGCGGCCAACTCCTGTACGGATCCGGGGAGAACACCCCGGCCACCCCCGCCTCCACCACCAAGCTGGCCACCTCGGTCGCGGCCCTGTCCCTCATCCCCGGCGACACCCGGCTGACCACCCGGGTGGTCAGCGGCGCCGACCCGGGCACCATAACCCTGGTCGGCGGCGGGGACCCGACGCTCACCGCGCTGCCCGCCGACCAGGTGCAGATCGGCGGCCAGCCCGCCGACGCCGACACCGCCCCAGCCTCGCTGGAGGCCCTCGCCCGGCAGACCGCCACCGCCCTCAAGGCGGCCGGCACCACCACGGTCAAGCTGGACTACGACCTGTCGATGTACGCGGGCAACCCGCAGCACAAGAACCACGATGCGCAGAACATCGCCCTGGTCGTCCCGCTGATGGTGGACGAGGCCAAGGTCGACCCCAAGAGCCGGGAGGAGGCCCCGGCCCGGGTCGCCGATCCGGCCGGCGCGGCCGCCGAGGCCTTCGCCGCGCTGCTCGCCGCCCAGGGCGTCACCGTCGAGGGCAAGGCCAAGACGGCCGATGCCCCGGTCACCGCCGTCGCACCGGTCCTCGGCAAGGTGGACTCGCCGACCGTCGCCCGGCTGGTCGAGCGGCTGCTGACCACCTCCGACAACCAGCTCGCCGAGGCGATCGCCCGTCAGGTCGCCCTGGCCGCCCGCCAACCGGCCAGCTTCGAGGGCGCGGCGACCGCCGTCACCCAGGAGCTCACCAAGCTCGGCGTGCCGATGACCGGCGTGGTCCTCAACGACGGCAGCGGCCTGCACCCGGGCAACGCGATCCCGCCCGCCGTGCTGGTCCAACTCCTCGCCCTGGCCGCCTCCGAGCAGCACCCCGCCCTGCGCCCGGTCCTCACCGGCCTCCCGGTCGCCGGCTTCACCGGCACCCTCAACAAGCGCTACGGCTCCGGCTCCGGCGCCGCTGACGCGGCCGGCCTGATCCGCGCCAAGACCGGCACCCTCAGCGGCATCAACACCCTCGCCGGCACCGTCGTCGACGCCGACGGCCGCCTCCTCGCCTTCGCCGTCATGACCCGCACCTCCGCCCCCGCCGACACCGCCCGCGCCGCCATGGACCGCATCGCCGCCCACCTCACCACCTGCGGCTGCCACTGATCGGCGTCGACCGCCCCGGGCCGTTGCCGTCACCTCGACGGCGGCGGCCCACCAGCGCTCGCGCCGGGCGGGTGGGTGACCGGCCACGTGGGCTGCGTGATGCCGCTGGTCGGAGGCCGCCGCGCCGTCGATGCCTCTCCGGCCCTGGCGCGGCGCGGAGTTCGTCGGGCGGCCGGGGGAGACAGCCGGAGCGCGGCCGCGAGCTCCCGGCGTGTGTCGGGGAGGCGGGCCGTCAGTTGCCGTTCTGATCGGCGGCCTCTCCACCGCCGGGGATCCACCGTGCCGCTGGCCGGGTTCGGGTGGGTGCGGAGGCGGGCAGGGTGGGTGGAGGCCGGGTGTTTCCGGCTGCCGGTGGGGCCCGTGGATCGACGCCCCGGCCGGCGGCCGAGGCTCCCGGGCCGGGCGGTGGGGGTGTTGGGGGCAGGTGGCTGCCGTTGGTGGTGGGGAGCACGTACGGTGAAGGCATGACGAGCGCGAGCGGCGGGGCTGACATGGTCGACTGGAATCTCGCGGTCGCAACCGCGACCAGGCTGGTGCGGCCGGGGCCGGAGGTGAGCCGGGCGGAGGCGGCGGCGGTGGTCGCCGAACTGCGCCGGCACGCCCTGGAGGCGGAGGAGCACGTACGGGCGTTCACCGGGATGCGGTCGAGCAGTCTGACCGCGGCCGCCACGACCCCCGTACTGGTGGTGGACCGTCCGGGGTGGGTGCGGGCGAACGTGGCGGGCTTCCGGACGGTGGTCCAGCCGCTGATGGAGAAGCTGCAGGCGCGTCGGGCGAACAGCGCGGGCGCTGGTGTGCTCGGCGCGGTGGGGGAGAAGGCGACCGGGATCGAGGTCGGGGCGCTGCTGGCGTTCCTGGCGACCAAGGTGCTGGGCCAGTACGAGACCTTCGCCCCGGCCGAGCCCTCGCTGGAGGCACCGGACAGCCCGGCGGCGCTGTTCGACAAGCCGCGGCTGGGCCCGGAGGGCCCCGGGCCGGGCCGGCTGCTGCTGGTGGCGCCGAACATCGTGCACGTCGAGCGTGAGCTGGACGTCGACCCGTCCGACTTCCGGCTCTGGGTCTGCCTGCACGAGGAGACGCACCGCACGCAGTTCACCGCGGTGCCGTGGTTGCGCGACCACATCCAGTCCGAGGTGCAGTCCTTCCTGGCCGAGACGGACGTCGACCCGGGCGCGCTGCTGGACCGGCTGCGGGAGGCGGCCGGTTCGCTGGGCGGCGCCCTGCCGGGGGCGGGTGGCCGGGAGGGCCGGGAGAGCGGCTCCTCGGCGAACCTGCTGGAGATCGTCCAGTCGCCCGCGCAGCGGGAGATCCTGGGACGGCTGACGGCGGTGATGTCGTTGCTGGAGGGCCACGCGGACGTGGTGATGGACGGCGTCGGCCCGGCCGTGGTGCCGACCGTCGCGGAGATCCGGGAGAAGTTCCAGCAGCGTCGCGACCGCGGGGCGAACCGACTGGACCTGATGCTGCGCCGGCTGCTCGGCATGGACGCCAAGCTGCGCCAGTACCAGGACGGGGCGGTGTTCGTCCGCGCGGTGGTGGAGCAGGTCGGCATGGAGGGGTTCAACCGGGTGTGGACCTCCCCGAACACCCTGCCGACCAAGGACGAGATCCACGACCCGGCCGCCTGGGTCGCCCGGGTCGCCCGCTGAGCGACCCGGGAAGCCCGGGAAGCGCGAAGCCCCGGGGACCCGCGACAAGCCGGGACCGCCGCCGGTCGGTGGCGGTCAAACCCGCTCGTACGAGTGGTCCAATCGGGCAGATGGCGGGTGAAGATACGTTTCTCCATTCACCCGAACGTGGGACGGTGGTCGTACCGGTGGCGCGGGTGGCGTAGCGGGTCGCTCCTTTCTGCCACCATCTGTGAGCGCCCGGTAACGCGGCGCTATGGAGGTGCGCGGTCCCCGCCGCGCCCACCGCATTCCTGTCCCCCTCCGCCGAGGAGTCGTCCGCCGTGGGCCCTCACCCCGCCGTCGCCGCGATACGCCTGGCCGTTCGCCGCACGCTCACCGACCTCGCCGCCGAGGCCGGTACCACCTTCACCGCGCCCGTACGCGAACCCCGCGAGCGCCCGGCCGGGGCGCCGCTGGTGGGTGCCGCCGTCGGCACCACCCTGATCGGCAACGCCGCGCGCCACCCCTCCGGGCTGCCCCGCACCCCGGCCGCACCCGGCTCGCCGCTGGTCCTGGTCGCGGTCAGCGGCGGCGCGGACTCGATGGCGCTGGCCATCGCCGCAGCCTTCGAGGCCCCCAAGATCGGCCTGCGGGTCGGTGCCGTCACGGTCGACCACGGCCTGCAGGACGGTTCGGCCGACCGCGCCGCCCAGGTCGCCGAGCGGCTGCGCTCGCTGGGTCTGGACCCGGTCGAGGCGATCCCGGTGCAGGTCGGCCGCACCGGCGGCCCCGAGGCCGCCGCCCGGGACGCCCGCTACGCCGCCCTGGACGAGGCCGCCGAGCGCCACGGCGCGATCGCGGTGCTGCTCGGCCACACCCGGGACGACCAGGCCGAGACCGTCCTGCTGGGCCTGGCCCGCGGTTCGGGCGCCCGCTCGCTGGCCGGGATGCCAGCCCAGAAGGGCCGCTACCGCCGTCCGCTGCTGGAGCTGGACCGGGCGGCCACCCGGCAGGCCTGTTCCGCCCAGGCGATCCCGGTCTGGGACGACCCGCACAACTGTGATCCTGCCTACACCCGCTCCCGGGTCCGCCACGAGGTGCTGCCGGTGCTGGAGAAGCATCTGGGCGGCGGAGTGGTGGAGGCGCTGGCCCGTACCGCCCGGCTGTTCCGCGACGACGCCGACGCCCTCGACCAGTGGGCCTCTTTGGCCGAGCGCGACCTCCGTGCGGGCGAAGGCGCCCTGGACGCCGTGAAACTGGCCGAACTGCCGCCCGCCGTGCGGCGCCGGGTGCTGCGCCGGGCCGCGCTGCGCGCGGGCTGTCCGGCCGGGGACCTGTTCGCGCGGCACCTGGAGGCGGTGGACCTGCTGGTCACCGGATGGCGCGGTCAGGGGCCGCTGCACCTACCCGGGGGCGTCGAGGCCACCCGCAGGTGTGGCACGCTGGTCTTTCGGCGGCAGGGCGACTGAGGGCGAGGCATGTCCCGGGGGAGCCGGCCGCCGGCCACACAGACCCCGAACGTTTGAGGACGTATCCCCGGTGGACCAGAACGACATGGGCGCTGACCTCGCGAAGGTGCTCATCAGCAAGGACGAGATCGACGCCAAGCTCCTTGAGCTGGCCGAGCGGATCGACCGGGACTACGCAGGCAAGGACCTGCTGATCGTCGGCGTCCTCAAGGGTGCCGTGATGGTCATGGCCGACCTCGCCCGGGCCCTGCACTCGCAGGTCACCATGGACTGGATGGCGGTCTCCTCGTACGGCATGGGCACCAAGTCCTCGGGCGTGGTGCGCATCCTGAAGGACCTGGACACCGACATCGCCGGCCGTGACGTCCTGATCGTCGAGGACATCATCGACTCCGGTCTGACGCTGTCCTGGCTGCTGGGCAACCTGGGTTCGCGCGGCCCGGCCTCGCTCGAGGTCTGCACCCTGCTGCGCAAGCCGGACGCCGCCAAGGTCGAGATCGACGTGAAGTACGTCGGCTTCGACATCCCGAACGAGTTCGTGGTCGGCTACGGGCTGGACTACGCGGAGAAGCTGCGTAACCTCCCCTTCATCGGCACCCTCGCCCCGCACGTCTACGGCGGCTGAGGGCCCGTTCGGGCTACGGGCGGGAACGGTAGGTTGTTCCCGCCCGTTGGATCGGGGGGACAAAGAACCACAGCCGTGTCGCTAGGCTCCCGCCACGGGCGGGTCCGACTGCGGTACGGTCCAATAAACCGCTCTTCACATGAGCACCAACCGGATGCGCCGCGGCCCTACAGCCTCCCGGCGCCGTTGAGTGGCAGGAGGGACGGGGCGGCAACGCCCCGCATGGATGGACGTCAAGCGATACTTCCGTGCGCCGATCATGTGGATCGTGCTGGCCGTCCTCGCCGTCATCGTGCTGATGCAGGTCGTTTCGGACTCGAACGGCTACAAGACGGTGGACACCGGTCAGGTGGTCGCGGCGATCGACGCACACAATGTCAAGTCCGCGCAGATCACCACTGGTGACTCGAACACGATCAAGATCCAGCTGAAGGACGGCGCCACGCTGTCCCCCGCCGGTACGGGCAAGACCCCGTCCGGCAGCAAGTTCCAGGCCTCGTACATCGGCGACCAGGGTGTCGCGATCGCCGACAAGCTGCAGGCCCAGATCAACGACAAGGACCCGAACACACTCGCCGAGGGCTACACCGTCAGCCCGGAGAAGCAGAGCACCTTCGTCAGCCTGCTGCTGTCGATGCTGCCGATCGTGATCATCGTCCTGGTCTTCCTGTTCCTGATGAACCAGATGCAGGGTGGCGGCTCGCGCGTCATGCAGTTCGGCAAGTCCAAGGCCAAGCTGCTCACCAAGGACACCCCGAAGACCACCTTCGCCGACGTCGCCGGCGCGGACGAGGCGGTCGAGGAGCTCCACGAGATCAAGGAGTTCCTGCAGGAGCCGGCCAAGTTCCAGGCCGTCGGCGCCAAGATCCCCAAGGGCGTGCTGCTCTACGGCCCGCCCGGTACCGGTAAGACCCTGCTGGCGCGTGCCGTCGCGGGTGAGGCCGGGGTGCCGTTCTACTCCATCTCCGGCTCGGACTTCGTCGAGATGTTCGTCGGTGTCGGCGCCAGCCGCGTCCGCGACCTGTTCGAGCAGGCCAAGGCGAACGCCCCGGCGATCGTCTTCGTCGACGAGATCGACGCCGTCGGCCGGCACCGCGGTGCGGGCCTCGGCGGCGGCCACGACGAGCGCGAGCAGACCCTCAACCAGCTGCTGGTCGAGATGGACGGCTTCGACGTCAAGGGCGGCGTGATCCTGATCGCCGCGACCAACCGTCCGGACATCCTGGACCCGGCGCTGCTGCGCCCGGGCCGCTTCGACCGCCAGATCGCGGTGGAGCGCCCCGACCTCCAGGGCCGTCTGGACATCCTCAAGGTGCACCAGAAGGGCAAGCCGATCGCGCCCGACGTCGACCTGTCGGCCGTCGCCAAGCGCACCCCCGGCTTCACCGGCGCCGACCTCTCGAACGTGCTCAACGAGGCCGCGCTGCTGACCGCCCGCTCGGACAAGAAGCTGATCGACAACGGCATCCTGGACGAGGCGATCGACCGCGTCGTGGCGGGTCCGCAGAAGCGCACGCGGATCATGTCCGACAAGGAGAAGAAGATCACCGCGTACCACGAGGGCGGTCACGCCCTGGTCGCGGCGGCCTGCCAGTACAGCGACCCGGTGCACAAGATCACCATCCTGTCCCGCGGTCGGGCCCTCGGCTACACCATGGTGCTGCCGGACGAGGACAAGTACTCCACCACCCGCAACGAGATGCTCGACCAGCTGGCCTACATGCTGGGCGGGCGTGCGGCGGAGGAGCTGGTCTTCCACGACCCGACCACCGGCGCCTCGAACGACATCGAGAAGGCCACCGCCACCGCGCGGGCCATGGTCACCCAGTACGGCATGACCGAGCGCCTCGGCGCGATCAAGTTCGGCACCGACAACTCGGAGCCGTTCCTGGGCCGCGAGATGGGGCACCAGCGCGACTACTCGGAAGAGGTCGCCGCGCTGGTCGACGAAGAGGTCAAGAAGCTCATCGAGAGCGCGCACAACGAGGCCTGGGAGATCCTGGTCGAGAACCGCGACGTGCTCGACAACCTGGTTCTGGAGCTCCTGGAGAAGGAGACCCTGAACAAGGAGCAGATCGCCGAGATCTTCGCCCCCGTGGTCAAGCGCCCGGCCCGGCCGGCCTGGACGGGTTCCACCCGTCGCACGCCGTCCACCCGGCCGCCGGTGCAGTCGCCGAAGGAGCTGGCGCTCACCAACGGCGCCGCCGCCACCGACGCCGCTCCGGTCGACGTCGTGAAGCTCCCGCCGCTGCCGGCCGCCGAGCCGCCGACCGAGAGCTGAGCAGGGCACCCGCCGGAATGGATGCCGCGTCATCAGGGTTTGTACCCTGGAGGCGCGGCATCCGTGCTGTTCAGCCAGAGTCTTCCCACAACCAAGCGAGGCCCGCATGATCGACCCGGTGACGCTCGACGGTCCGCCCGCCGTCGGAACCTTCGACCAGAAGCGGGCCGAGAACGCCATCCGCGAGCTGCTCCTCGCCGTGGGGGAGGACCCGGACCGTGAGGGCCTGCTGGAGACCCCGGCCCGGGTCGCGCGGGCCTACAAGGAGATATTCGCGGGCCTGTGGCAGGAGCCGGAGGAGGTCCTGACCACCACCTTCGACCTCGGCCACGACGAGATGGTGCTGGTCAAGGACATCGAGCTGACCTCGGTCTGCGAGCACCACCTGGTGCCGTTCCGCGGTGTGGCGCACGTCGGGTACATCCCGTCCACCAGCGGCAAGATCACCGGCCTGTCCAAGCTGGCCCGGCTGGTCGACGTCTACGCCCGCCGCCCGCAGGTGCAGGAGCGGCTGACCAGCCAGGTGGCCGACGCGCTGATGCGGATCCTGGAGCCGCGCGGGGCGATCGTCGTGGTCGAGTGCGAGCACATGTGCATGTCGATGCGCGGCATCCGCAAGCCCGGCGCCAAGACCATCACTTCCTGCGTGCGCGGCCAGCTGCGCGACCCGGCCACCCGGGCCGAGGCGATGAGCCTCATCATCGGTCGGTAGGGGCATCGGCCGCTGAGGCGGGGGGAGAGCGGCTCAGAGCACCTCGTGCTCCGCGTGCGGCGGAGCCGGGGTGCCCAGCGCGTTGCGACGCTCGGGCATCCGCAGCGTGACCATCCGGCGCCAGCCGAAGGCGCGGTCGTACAGGTACAGCACGTGCACCCCGAGGGTGACCACGGCGAGCTGCCAGCGCGGCCAGCGCAGGATCCGTGCCATCCGGGTGGTGACCGCCAGCCCGACGTCCCGGTGGGTGCGGATCTCGCCGCGGGCGCTGGCCTCCAGGACGTGCCGGATGTACGGGCCGTGGCCCTCGGCCGTCAGCCGCAGCAGCTCCTCGTGGCAGTACGCGAGGTGGTCGTCCTCGTCGGCCGAGATCATCCGCATTGCCCGCCCGAGTTCCGGGTTGTCGCCGTACGCCCTCACCAGCTGGCGCATCTGCTCGGCGGCGCGCTGCTCGGTGACCCGGCTGTGCGCGAGGTAGGTGATGATCTCGCGGTCGGTCAGCGGGATGTCGCTGTTCAGCCGCTCGTGCGCGAGGCCGACGCCCTGGCGCTCCAGCAGCATGCAGTAGGCGGCCTCGTCCGGGACGGGCACCTTGGGCAGACCGCGCTTGCTCAGCAGCTGGGTGAAGATCCGGCCGTGCTTGCGTTCGTCCGCGCTGTGCCGGGCGATCTTCGGGGCGAGGACCGGATCCCGCGTGAGGGCGGCGATCCGCTCGTTCTCCCAACCGCCCTGGTCCTCGCCGCCGGCCGCGATGCTGCAGAACAGCTGGTACGTCTGGTCGTTCCGGTAGATCTCGTTGAAGAGCGAGCGGGTGCTCAGCACGGCGCCTCCTGCGTGGATCCGGGGCGGCGCCCGCCGGTGTGTCGGGCGGGCGCTCGCGATACGTTCCCCCGACCCGCCGCTGGCCGGGCCGACCGGCGGGTAGTCACTCACACGCACTAGCCCCGGCTACCCGAGGTGCGTGCCCAGCCATTCGAGCGAGGCGGGCAGCTCCCGGGTCCAGCTGTCGAAGTTGTGCCCGCCGTCGTCCAGGTAGAGCGACTCGACCTTGAACTGCGGGTTGGCCGTCGCGACCCGGGTGGCCTGGTCGACGAACTGGACGGTCTGCGGGTAGTCCGACTCCTTGCGGGTGGAGACCACCAGCAGGTTGAGCGGCGGGGCCGGGAGGTTCTGCAGCCGCCAGCCGAGGTCGTGCTGCTGTGCGAGCGACATGTCGCCGTTGAAGAGGTCGCCACCGGTGTACTGGTCCTGGCGCATCGAGAAGTCGCCGTGCAGGCCGACCGCGCTGCCGTAGACGTTCGGGAAGCGCATCGACAGCCGCATCGCGCAGCTGCCGCCGGTGGAGTAGCCGAACAGGCCCCAGGAGCCCGCCGAGCGGCCGAGCCGGTAGGTGCTGTGCAGCGCCTCGGGCAGGTCCTTGACGAACCAGGTCTCGGTGCGCGGCCCGCCGGGGACGTCCACGCACTCGGTGTCCCGGGCGGGGACGACCGACGGACGGGCCATCACCAGGACGGTCGGCGGCATCTTGCCGGAGCGCTGCAGTTCGACCGCCGTTTGCACCAGCGGCAGCTCCTTCAGCAGGTTCAGGGCGGTGCCCGGGTAGCCGGCCAGGGCCACCACGACCGGGAAGCGGACCAGGGCGAACTTCGGATCGAAGTACTCGGGCGGCAGGTAGACGAACATCTGGTCGGAGAAGCCGGTCTCCTTGCCGTTGACCCGCACCGACTCGATCTTGCCGACCTCCTCGGGCGTGCCCTTCGGCAGGTTGTCGACGCTCTCCAGGCCGCCCTCGCTGGTCGGCTGGACCAGCTGGTCGGAGACCGGGGTGCCGCCCTTGTGGTTCTCGTTGCTGGTCAGCGCGAGCTTGGTGCCGCCGGGGCTGAGCAGGTCGTCCCAGGAGGTGTAGAAGCCGAAGGAGTTGTTCACCGACAGCGCCAGCACCGCGAGGGTCGACACTTGAACCACTGTCAGCAGGCCGATCCGGCCGAGCACCGGCAGCGGGCGCTGCCGGGCCAGCCGGGGCCAGATCCACAGGGTGGTGACAAGAGCCGCAGCGCCGAGTGCGAGCAGCGAGTTCACCAGCGCGTCGCTGGTCAGTTCCATGCCGTCGGCCTTCCGGTGGGCACTGTCGGTGCAGGCTCCATCGTCTGGCGGACCGTCAGGCCGGACCACCGCTGCTAGGCCGACCGGGCGCCCGGTCGGATCTGGAGGCCGGGGGGAGACCGGGGGCAACCGGCGCCCTAGAATGCGGCGTCCACCGTACGTAACGCGTACCGGACGGTCCTGCCCCGCCATGCGGCGGCGGGTCCTCGGCTCCCGCCCCCGGCTCAACCGCAGCGCGCCCACGGCACCGGTTTACCTACCGTTTCCGGATCCTTGGTATGCGCATGGCCTGATGAAGGAATAGGCATGAAGGTCCATCACACGTGCTCCCCCGGAGTGACCGGACACCGCCCCGCAGCCTCTACCCTGAGCTTCCATGAGCGTTCCCGTGTCCGTTGAGCCGAGCCCCGAGCAGCCGCCGCGCCGTCGGCGTGGTCTGCAGACGCTGCGCAACCAGGCGGCCGCCGTCCCGAGGGCCTGGCTCCCCGGCGCGGTCGGCTACGCCTGTCTGCTGATCGGGCTGATGGACATCGCCAGCGCGGTGTTCCCCAAGCTCCGGCACACCAGGATGCACACCTTCGCCGGGCAGCTGCCGGGCGGCACCACCAGCCTGGCCGCGGTCGGCACGCTGATGGTCGGCATCCTGCTGGTCCCACTGGCGCACGCGCTGCGCCGGCGCAAGCGGCGGGCCTGGCGCGCGGTCTGCGTGCTGCTGCCGGTCAGCGCCTCGCTGCACATCGTGCGCTGGCACCAGATCGGCCCGGCGGTCGTCTCGCTGGTGGTCCTCGCCGTGATGCTGGTGCACCGGCGCGAGTTCTACGCCAAGGCCGACCCGCGCACCCGCTGGGGCGCGGTGGTCAACCTGGTCGTCATGGGAACCCTCAGCGTGCTGCTCGGCCTGCTGATCGTGAGCACCCGCACCAAGTACGAGGTCGGCCACCCCGCCCTCGTGGAGCGGCTGCAGCACGTCGGGTACGGGCTGTTCGGCTTCGAGGGCCCGATCCGCTACACCAACGTGCGGATGTCCGACCTGGTCGCCTACCTGCTCGGCGGACTCGGCCTGCTGACCGCCTTCACCACCGCCTACCTGGCGCTGCGCCCGGGCAAGCCGAAGCCGGAGCTCACCGCCGAGGACGAGGACAAGGTCCGCGAGCTGCTCAAGCGGCACGGTGAGCGCGACTCGCTGGGCTACTTCGCGCTGCGCCGCGACAAGAGCGTGCTGTTCTCGCCCACCGGCAAGGCCGCGATCTCCTACCGGGTGGTCTCCGGCGTGATGCTGGCCTCCGGCGACCCGGTCGGCGACGTCGAGGCCTGGCCGGGCGCGATCAAGGTGTTCATGGCCGAGGCCCGCGAGCACGCCTGGGTGCCGGCCGTGATGGGCTGCAGCGAGGTCGGCGGCGAGGTCTGGACCCGTGAGGCGGGCCTGGACGCGCTGGAGCTGGGCGACGAGGCGATCGTCGACACCTCGGCCTTCTCGCTCTCCGGCCGCGCCATGCGCAACGTCCGCCAGATGGTCAAGCGGATCGAGCGCAACGGCTACTCCTGCAAGGTGCGCCGGGTCTCCGAGCTCACCCTGGAGGAGAAGTACCGGATCGCCGACGCCGCCGCCCGCTGGCGCGGCACCGACACCGAGCGCGGCTTCTCGATGGCCCTGGGCCGCTTCGGCGACCCGCTGGACGACGACTGCGTGGTGGTCACCGCCCACAAGGAGCCCGAGGAGGGCGAGAGCGGCGACGACCTGAAGGCCGTGCTGCACTTCGTCCCCTGGGGGCCGGACGGCATCTCGCTGGAGCTGATGCGCCGCGACCGCGCCGCCGACCCGGGCCTGAACGAGCTGCTGATCGTCGCCGCCCTGCAGGCCGTGCCCGCCCTGGGCGTCCGCCGGGTGTCGCTCAACTTCGCGATGTTCCGCTCGGCGCTGGCCCGCGGCGAGCGGATCGGCGCCGGCCCGGTGCTGCGCGCCTGGCGCGGACTGCTGGTCTTCCTGTCCCGCTGGTTCCAGATCGAGTCGCTGTACAAGTTCAACGCCAAGTTCCAGCCCGAGTGGGAGCCGCGCTTCCTGGTCTTCCCGAGCACCCGGGACCTGCCGCGGATCGGCTTCGCCGCGATGCAGGCGGAGGCCTTCATCACCCTGGGCATGCCGCGCTTCGGCCGCAAGCGCCAGCGCGAGGGCCTGATGCCGGTCCCGTCGAGCAGGAAGGTCACCGAGGCCGCCTGAGGCACCTCGACACCGTCTGGGCCCCCGCCGAGAACGCTCGGCGGGGGCCCCGTTCGATAATGGGGGTATGAGCGAGCGCAGCATGGGGGTACCCCCGGCCGGAGGGTGGGGGAGAAGCATCGAAAGGCGCGCGTGGGCGAATGCCCTCGCCGAGCGGAGCGGGGCGGGCGCATGAGCAACTCGCCGTCCTACTCGCTGCCGGCCGGACTGCCGCGGCTCGACCGCTGCTCCGTGATGGGCGTGGTCAACGTCACGCCCGACTCCTTCTCGGACGGCGGGCTCTGGTCCGACCCCGCCAGGGCGATCGCGCACGGGCTGGCCCTGCGCGCCCGCGGCGCGGACCTGGTGGACGTCGGTGGCGAGTCCACCCGCCCGGGCTCGCAACGGGTGCCCGAGGAGGAGGAGCTGCGCCGGGTGCTGCCGGTGGTGCGCGAGCTGGCCGCCGCCGGGGTGGTGGTGTCCGTCGACACCATGCGGGCCTCCGTCGCCGAGCGGGCCGTCGAGGCCGGCGCCGCGATCGTCAACGACGTCTCCGGCGGGCTCGCCGACCCGGCGATGGCCCGGGTGGTCGCCGAGACCGGAGCGCCCTTCGTGGTGATGCACTGGCGCGGGCAGTCCGCCGACATGGACAGGCTGGCCCTCTACGACGACGTCGTGACGGAGGTGGTCGCCGAGCTGACCGACCGGATGGACGCCCTGCTGGCCGCCGGGGTCAAGGAGGACCAGTTGATCCTCGACCCGGGGCTCGGCTTCGCCAAGACCGCTGAGCACAACTGGGCGCTGCTCGGCCGACTGGACGCGCTCACCGCGCTCGGCCGTCCCGTGCTCGTGGCCGCTTCGCGCAAGCGGTTCCTGGGTACGCTGCTCGCCGACCCGGAAACCGGGGAGCTGCGCCCGGCCCGCGAGCGGGACGACGCGACCGCCGCGGTCTCGGTGCTGTCGGCCCAGGCCGGAGCCTGGGCGGTACGGGTGCACGACGTGTCCGGTACGGCGGACGCCGTCCGCGTGGTCGCGGCCTGGCAGCGCGCGGCGCGGCTGGGGCGAGGGAGGGTCTGTGACAGGTGACGGCAGGTTGAGCGGCGGTACGGCGGGAAAGGCCCACGAGGTGGACCTGGAGGCGGTGCTCGCGGCGAACCGGGGGTTCTACGAGGCGCTGGAGCGGGGGGACGTCGAGGCGGTCGAGGACGCCTGGCTGGGCCCCGAGTACGCCGACGACAAGGGCGGCGTGGTGTGCGTGCACCCCGGCTGGCCGGTGCTGCGCGGGCGGGCGCAGGTGACCCGCTCGTACATGCTGATCATGATGAACACGGAGTACATCCAGTTCTTCCTGACCGATGTCGAGGCCGAGGTCCACGGCGATGTGGCCCTTGTCACGTGCACCGAGAACATCCTCTCCGGCGGTGAGGCGGAGGAGGAGGGGGAACTCGGGCCGCTGGTCGGCGGAAAGGTCGTCTCCAGCAATCTGTTCCGTCGTACCCCGGCCGGGTGGAAGCTCTGGTCGCACCATGGTTCACCCGTCCTGACCAGCGGGGACGAGGACGACGAGGACTGATTTCGGCGATTGCGGGCAAGCGGCGCCGGACCGTCGCCGGGGAATGTCCGAGTGGTCACCGAACGTTCACGTCAATCGCCGGTTCGGTGCGCGTGGCGACGGTTCGTGCCGGGTAGGACGGTCAGGCGTTGTCCGCGCTCGCGGGTAGATTCGAAACGGAGTGGCGGGCGTGCTGCCCGCCTTCGCCCCGCCCGTCCATGCCTTTCTCCGGTGCGGGGCCCGTCCGACTGGGAGCAGTGATTCGTTTGCTGGACCGCGTCACCCTGCGGGGGCTGCGAGCCCGGGGCCACCACGGCGTCTTCGAGCGCGAGCGCATCGAGGGCCAGACCTTCGTGGTCGATCTCGTGCTGTACCTGGACACCCGCCCCGCCGCGTCCGGAGACGACCTCACCCGCACGGCGCACTACGGCATCGTGGCCGAGGAGGTCACCGCGATCATCGCCGGGGAACCGGTCGACCTGATCGAGACCCTGGCCCAGCGCATCGCCGACCAGTGCCTGAAGCACGACGCGGTCGAGGAGGTCGAGGTCACCGTGCACAAGCCGGACGCCCCGATCACCGTGCCGTTCGACGACGTGACCGTGACCATCCACCGGGGCCGCGCATGACCCCCACCGCGCGCCTGGTTTCCGATGCAGAGGGATTTCTTCGATGAACAGCAGTGACCCGATCGCCGAGCCGAACGCGTTCGACCTGGAGAGCCGGGTGGACTCCGCCGACACCACGCTGCACAGCCAGCGCTGTGCGGTGGTCGCGCTCGGCAGCAACCTGGGCAACCGGCTGGACACCCTGCAGGGTGCCGTGGACGCGCTCGCCGACACCCCCGGGCTGAAGATCAAGGCCGTCTCCGCGGTCTACGAGACCGCGGCCGTCGGCGGCCCGGAGGAGCAGCCCAACTACTACAACGCGGTCGTCGTGCTGCGCACCTCGCTGCCCCCGCAGGACCTGTTGGAGCGCGGCAACGCGATCGAGGACGCCTTCGGGCGGGTCCGGGAGGTCCGCTGGGGTCCGCGCACCCTGGACGTCGACATCCTGGCCTACGAGGGCGTGGTCAGCGACGACCCGCAGCTGGTGCTGCCGCACCCGCGCTCGCACGAGCGGGTCTTCGTGCTCGCCCCCTGGCTGGACGCCCAGCCCGAGGCCGAGGTGCCCGGGCACGGCCAGGTCGCCGCGCTGCTGGAGGCGCTCGGCGGTCCGGACGCGCAGGGCGTGAAGCGGCGCGACGACATCCGGCTGACGTTGCCGGAGTAGCACCGAGAGAGCCGGCCAGGCGACCGGCCGGCCGGGTGGCCGGGGAACTCGGCCGGGGGCCCGGCCGTACGAGTAGATGTCCGCCCGGCCGGGCCCGGTACGGTGGCCTGGCGCCGCCGCGCCGGGCCACCGGGCGGCGGGCCGGCTCTGGTACCCCGGGAAGGACCTCCTCCGAGTGAAGCTGCTTCGCCTCCGCCTGCTGATCGGCATCACCGCCGCGACGACGGCGCTGTCCTGGGCCGGCTCCAAGCTGTGGGCTTCCCTGGACACGCTGCCGGCCGTGCCGGCCGCGGCGCCGGTGGTGCTGGCGGCGGTGGCGGTGATCCTGCTGGCGACCGCGCTCTCGCTGAGGGCCCGGCTGAAGGCGGTGCGCGAGCGGCAGCCCGGCGCGAAGCGGGTCGACCCGCTGCTGGCGGCCCGGGCGGTGGTGCTGGGGCAGGCCAGCGCGCTGGTCTCCTCGGTGGTCACCGGGATCTACGCCGGGGCCGGGATCTACCTGCTCGGCGAGCTGGACGTGTCGGCCCGCAAGGACCAGGCCGTGACCGCCGGGCTCGCGGTGCTGGCCGGGGCCGCGGTGATCGCCGCGGCGCTCTGGGTCCAGCACGTGTGCAAGCTGCCGGAGAACCATGACGACCCGAGCGGGCCGGCGGCCTCGCACCGCTGAGACCTCCGCGGGTCGGCGGCGGGTCATCGGCCGGTCATCGGCCGGTCATCGGCCGGTCATCGGACCGCCCTCGCCGGGACATCGCTGAGCAGGCCCTCTTCCGTGATCTTGAGTGAAAAGCCGGGCACGTGCGGTAAAAACGGCACACTGTCAAGGGCGGAAGGGGACCCTGGGCTGACACGGCCCCAATTCGCACGCTAGTTTCTTGGCATGTCTCGCGGACGCCACCGTCATTCCTCCGTCCTCAGCCGGGTCTTTCCCCCCACCGCCGCCGGCGTACTGCTGGTCGCCGCACTCGCCGCTCTGCTTTTCAGTCAGGACACCATCCTGGTGCGCTCGGTGGGCATCGCGGCGCTGATCGCGGTGCTCGGCTTCGCACTGCTGCTGCGTCAGCGGGACAAGGCGGCCCGGGCGGCCGCCGAGATGTCCGCCGCGCAGCGGATGCGGGCCGAGGAGCGCTTCGAGGAGCAGCTGGCCGAAGCTGAGTACGCGGCCGAGGTCGCCGAGGAGCGGGCCACCCGCTTCGGGCGGCGGCTGACGGCGGAGAAGTCGCGGCTGGCCAAGGCCGAGACCGAGATCGCCCGGCTGCTGCGGGAGCGGGCCGTGACGGTGGCCGAGCAGGCGCTCAAGGAGGCCGAGGCGGCCCAGCGGGCGCTCGCCGCGAGCCGCCCGAAGTACCCGGCCGGCCCGGCCGTGTTCGTCCGCGCTGCGTCCGTGCTGCGGCTGCTGGAGCGCCGGGCGGCGGAGCAGGAGGCGCAGCGGGCCCGTACGGCGGGCGCGGAGGTCGCGCTGCGGGCGCCCGCGACGGAGTCGCGGATCGTCCCGGCCGCGCCGGCGCCCAAGCCGGTGTCCGTGCCCGCCCCGGTCGCGCCCTCGGTGCCCACCCCGGCGCAGGCGCCGGGCGCCCAGGCACCGGCGCAGCCCACGGCGGTGCAGCCCACTCCGCTGCGCCCGGCGCTGACCGCGACGGTCGGTCAGCTCGGCGGGGCGCCGAGCGCTCCGGCCGCGGCGCCGACTCCGGTGGAGCGGCAGCGGACCCGCCCGGCGCAGTCCGGGCAGGCGCGCGGGCAGGGCTTCAGCTTCTTCGGCCGCAACGGGGGTACGGCGGTACGGGCGGTCGCTCCGGCGCCGGCGGTGGGCAGCATCGCCGGGCTGGGGGACCGGGCCGACCTGGCGGACGTGGTGGGCGACGAGGCGGTCGCCGCGAAGGCGAAGGCCGAGGCGGCGGAGTCGGCGGCGGAGTCGGCCGCGCCGAAGGGCGTGCAGCCGTCGCAGCCGGTGCACGCGGCCCGACCGGAGCGGTCGGGCGACGAGCCGGAGCAGGGCGAGCCGACCGTGGTGGACCTGACGCCGGAGGACGAGACCGAGCTGATCGAGCTGCCGCAGCTGCGCGCGTCGCGCTGAGCGACCTGGACGGAAAGCCCGCGCCGCGGGCTTTCCGTCCAGGTCGGATCTGCGACGGGGTGCGTCAGATCTGGACGCCGAAGTCCTGGGCGATGCCGGCCAGGCCGGAGGCGTAGCCCTGGCCGACCGCGCGGAACTTCCACTCGCCGTTGTTGCGGTAGAGCTCGCCGAAGATCATCGCGGTCTCGGTGGCGGCGTCCTCGGAGAGGTCGTAGCGGGCGATCTCGGCGCCGCCGGCGGCGTTCACCACGCGGATGTAGGCGTTGCGGACCTGGCCGAAGTTCTGGCCGCGGGCGACGCCGTCGTAGATGGTGACCGGGAAGGTGATCTTGACGGCCTCGGCGGGCAGGCCGGCCAGGTTGACGTTGATCGACTCGTCGTCGCCCGCGCCCTCGCCGGTGCGGTTGTCGCCGGTGTGCACGACGGTGGCGTCCGGCGTGCTGGTGTTGTTGAAGAAGACGAAGTGCGCGTTGGACAGCACCTTGCCGTCCGCGTTCAGGACGATCGCGCTGGCGTCGAGGTCGAATTCGGCGCCGGTCGTGGTGCGGACGTCCCAGCCCAGGCCGACGCTCACCGCGGACAGGCCGGGGGCCTCCTTGGTCAGCGAGACGTTGCCACCCTTGGAGAGGCTCACTGGCATGGCGATTGCAGTCCCTTCGTTCGCTTTTCCCGGGACAACGCGATACTCCGGGGGCTTGGTTCCACGGAGTCCGTGAATTCTTCGCCTGGCATCAAACCAGGGCAAAGGACGGGCAATGCACTGATCGGGCGCGGGAGTGCGGAGCTGGTCTCAGACCCGGGGGAACCGGCCCTGGAGCGTCCAGATGTTCGGGTTGTCGGCCAGGTCGGGGTGCATGTCGAACAGGTCGGCGAGGGTGTCCTGGAGGAAGTCCCGGGCCTCGCGGCGCAGCTCGCTGTGGCGCACCACGGCGGGCGGTTCGTCCCGCAGCCAGGTGGCGGTGACCTCGACCCAGTTGAAGCGGCGGGCGAAGCGCAGCAGCTCGGTGTTCTGGGTGAAGTCGAGGTCGGCGGTCTGCACCCGGGCGGCCCGGGAGCCGTCCGGGTCGCGGTCGAGCTGCTCGACGATGTCGCACAGCGCCCAGGCGAAGTCCAGCACCGGCACCCAGCCCCAGCGGGTGGAGAGTTCGGCGCCCTCGGCGTCCAGGTAGACGTCGCCGCAGAACAGGTCGTACCGCAGGGAGCGCACGGAGGCGGTGCGGTAGTCGGTCTGCGGGGGGTCGGGGAAGCGGTTGGAGAGGGAGTAGCCGAGCTCGATCACACAGGCCATTGTCGGGGTTCGGGGCGCGGGCCGGTAACCGGGTGCGGTCCGCGACGGGCGTGCGGATAACCGGGTGACCCGGCGCGCCGGGCGCGGGATGATGGGCGCATGCCCGAGCCCATCCGCGTACGGGGGTCGGTGGTCGTGCCCGACGCCGAGCTCGTCTGGCGCTTCTCGCGTTCCTCCGGCCCCGGTGGCCAGCACGTCAACACCTCCGACTCCAAGGTCGAGCTGCGCTTCGACCTGGCCGCCTCGAAGGCACTGCCCGAGGTGTGGCGCCAGCGTGCCGTGGAGCGGCTGGCGAACCGGCTGGTGGACGGCCGGGTGCTGGTGGTCCAGGCCTCCGAGTACCGCTCGCAGTGGCGTAACCGGGAGGCGGCCGCGGCCCGCCTGGCGGCGCTGCTGACCGAGGCGTGCGCTCCGCCCCCGAAGGCCCGGCGGGCGACCAGGCCGAGCCGGGGGATGGTCGAGCGGCGGCTGTCCAACAAGCGGCAGCGCTCCGAGCTGAAGCAGGGGCGGCGCGCTCCGCGGCAGGACTAGCCGGACCTGTCCGCCGGGTTCCGGCGGACCGGGCGAGGACCCGGGAGGGCAGCCCTAGCCCAGGGCGCGGTAGCCGCCGCGGAAGTAGAGCAGCGGGCGGCCGCCGGGGTTGGGGACCGCGGCCTCCAGGACGCGGCCGACCAGCAGGGTGTGGTCGCCCGCGGGTATCCGCTGCTCGGTGCGGCACTCGACGGTGGCCAGCGCGTTCTCGATCAGCGGGGCGCCGGTCTGCGGGCCGCGGTGGTGCGGGGTTTCGGCGAACAGCAGCCGGTCGCTGAGCCGGCCCTTCATGGCGAAGCGGGAGCCGATCGTCTTCTGTCCCTCGGCCAGCACCGAGACCGCCCAGGTGTCGACCCGGGAGAGCACCTCGTCCATCCGGGAGTCCTCACGGACCGAGATCAGCACCAGCGGCGGCTCCAGCGACACCGAGAGGAAGGACGTGGCGGTCATGCCGACGTCCTCTCCGTCCTCCGGGTCGTGGACGGCCACCAGGCTCACACCGGCGGCGAGCTGGGAGAGTGTTGCCCGGAACTCGTCGGGCGTGGCGTGGGGGGCAGCTTCCGGCTGCGGGGACGGGTACACGTACCGCACGGTAGCTGGCGGCCGCGGGAAACGGCATCGGACCGTGGTCGTAGGACCATCGCCGCGTTCGCGGCCGGTCCCGGAGCGGACTCACCCCCAGGAGTGAAGCCGGGGGACCGGCGGGTGCAGCGGGCTTCAGCGTGCGGCCAATGCGGTCGACCACGAGAAATGCTCCGATAGCGCCCTATGTCCCGCTATGGGGCGGATGAACTGATTAAGGATGCATTAGTGTCGTGTGATTTAAGTCACAAGTGGCGGCCTATTGCTGACCGAGCGTGCCGAACGCTGTGCTCCCTGTGATTCAGTTCTTCTGGCAATCGGACGATAACCAATCAAGAACTATCCGAAGCAGCCGGGGAGCCCCCGCATGGAAGCCGAGTCGGAGCCGTACGTCCGTCTCGCGACCCTCCGCACCTTGCACCGGGTCGTGGCGGACCTCAACGCTGCCCGCAGCCTGGCGGGCACGCTGCAGGCCGTCGTCGAGGGCGCGGTGCACGGACTCGGCTTCGACGCAGCCGCGGTCAGCCTGGTCCGGCCGGACGGCGACCTCGTGGTGGCGGCCGTCTGGGAGCTGGAGGAGAGCCCCATGGGCGGGCCCTCGGTGCTGCTCGGCCAGGTCGGTTCCCGGGAGTCCTGGGACCGGCTGCTCGGCGTCAGCGACCACTGGGGCACCCTGCGCTTCCTGCCGTACGACCGGGGCTGGGCCGTCGCCAGCGACGTCCCGCGCTGGATCGGGGACGGCCCGCTGCCCGTCTACGCCAACGACTGGCACCCCGCCGACGGGCTGCTCGCCCCGATGTACAGCGCCGGGGGCGACCTGCTCGGCGTCCTCTCGGTGGACCGCCCGCGCAGTGGCAAACGGCCCGGCGCGTGGACCCGCGAGGCGCTGGAGATGTTCTCGCTGCAGGCCTCCATCGCGATCGGCAACGCCCGGCTGCGGGCCGAGATGCAGCGCGCGCTGGCCCGGCTGGAGAAGGAGCAGCAGGCGCTGCGGGCCAGCGAGGAGAGCTTCCGGCAGGCCTTCGAGTACGCGCCCAGCGGGATGGCCATCACCGAGCTGCACGGCGCCGGGCGCGGCCAGCTGACCAGGGTCAACGACGCGCTCTGCCGGCTGCTCGGCCGCCCCCGCGCGGTGCTGCGCCAGCAGAGCTTCGCGGACCTGGTCCACCCCGAGGACCGGGCGCTGTTGGAGCGCACCAGCGCCGAGAGCGGCCGGGCGGAACTGCGGCTGTCCCGGCGGGACGGCGGCTACCAGTGGGTCTGCCTGCGGAACTCGATCGTGGCGGACGCGGCCGAGGGCCCGAGCTTCCTGCTCACCCACGTCGAGGACATCGAGGACCGCAAGCGCCACGAATTCCAACTCGCCCACCGGGCCAGCCACGACGCGCTCACCGGCCTGCCCAACGGCGCCGAGCTCAAGGCCCGGCTGGGCCGCCGACTCTGCTCCGAGTCGCAGTCGGTCGGCGCCGGCGTCAACTCCGGCGAGGCGGCCCATCCGGCGTCGTACGGCTACCCGGCCGACTCGTACAGCGCGCACGCGGCGTACGACGGCCTGGAGGGGGTGGACCCGTACGCCGGGCCGGTGCACGGCTACGGACCGGCCGAGGGCGGCGGCCTGTTGCCCGGCCTGGCCCCGGGTTGCGGGGAGCACGTGCACGCGGTGGTCCCGGCCGAGTACGGGCCGACCGGCGACGCCTGGCCCGCGCCGTTCCGCTCCGGCCCGGTGGCCCCGGCGGACAAGGGGCTCGCGGTGCTCTTCTGTGACCTGGACGGCTTCAAGTCGATCAACGACCGGTTCGGGCACAACGCGGGCGACGCGGTGCTGGTCGAGGTGGCCCGGCGGCTGAGCGGGGCGGTCCGGGACGGCGACACGGTGGCCCGGCTGGGCGGCGACGAGTTCGTGGTGCTGGCCGACGGGATCGGCCGCGAGGAGGCCAAGGACCTCGCCCACCGGCTGCGCAACGCGATCATCCCGCCGATGCGGATCGACGGACGGGCGATGCGGGTGGGGGTGAGCCTCGGGATCGGCTGGGCCGGCTGCGGGATGAGCATCGAGGAGGTGCTGCACACCGCGGACGAACGGATGTACGACGAGAAGCGCGCCCGGGGCGGCACCGTGCGCGGGGCGCGCGGGGAGCGCTCGCACCGGCGGGCGGGCTGACCGGACGCTCCGCGCTTCGATCGGTTGTTTGCCGAGGTCGGTCGGGTGCCAAGCGTTCGGTGCCGCACAGGTTACCCGTGAGTTGTCAAGGGCTCTTTTCCCGCTGTCACGAACGGCAGGTAGGGTGCCCGGTACGACAGCGTCCATGATCTGCGCCGCCCGCAGCCGGCGGCGCGCACCGGATGGGGGAGCAGACCACCGTGACGACCGCCGGCGACAACGGAGTGCCCGAGGGCCAGGGGGGCGGTGCCCCGCAGGACGACGACCCGTTCGGCTACCTCTACCGCCCCGCCGACGGCTCCAGCGGACAGTCGGCCGAGCCGCAGCAGGGGGTTCCCCGGACGTCCTACAGCCGCCCGATGGAGGTCGGGCGCGCGCAGTACGGCCAGCACTACCAGCAAGGGGGGCAGCCGCGTGCGCAGCAGCAGCCGTACGGCCAGCCCGGCCAGTACGGCCAGCAGCCGGTGCCGCAGCAGCAGGCCCCGTACGGCCAGCCCGGCATGCTGCCGCAGCAGGCCGAGTACGGCGCGCCCACCCAGCAGGCCCGCTACGCCGAGCACTCCCGGCCGCAGCCTGGGGAGGACCGGCCGAGCAGCGGCCGGAGCAAGGGCGCGGTGATCGGCGCGGTCGCCGTGGTCGCGGCGATCGCGATCGGGGCCGGGATCGCGCTCTCCACCGGTGACCCGGACGGTGACAAGAACGCCAAGGGCGGCACCACGACCACCGCCCCGACGGTCCCCAGCACCCCGGCGGCCAGCGCCACCACCGGGACGGCCTCGCCCTCGGCGGGCGCCACCGCCACCAACGGGCCGTCGACCGTGGACGCCGGCCAGTTGCAGGGCCAGAACGCGCCGTCCGGCAACAGCGTCAAGGGCGCCAAGTCCGCCGACGGCAGCTACCTGACGCTCCAGCAGGGCGGCACGGTGACCTGGAACGGCCAGGTCGCCGCGGCCGGGACGTACAAGGTGACCGTTCACTACAACAACCCCGGCGGGGACGTGAAGGGCGCGGCCTCGGTCAACGGGAAGGACTGGCCGAGCGGCGTCACGTACAAGAACTACAACGCCGGCAAGGAACCGTCGGCCTCGTGGTTCACCACGTTCATACTTCCGCAGTTCCAGGCGGGCCAGAACAGCGTCACCTTCATGCCGCCGCCCGGTGCGACGGTGCTGATCGACCAGATCGCGATCGAGCCGAGCAGCTGAGGCCGCCTCGGGACGCACCGCGGCCGCCCGTCCCCTTCCGGGGAGGGCGGCCGTCGGCGTTGTGCGGCAGGGTTCGCTCGGGCCGGTCCGCTCAGACGGACTTCACGGTGGCGAAGGCCTCGCCGCCGCGCACCCACCGACCGCGGCGCATCACGGCGACCAGGTCGTAGGTGTCGGAGTCGAGCACGACCAGGTCGGCGAGCTTGCCGGTCTCCAGCGAGCCGATCGAGTCGGCGAGGCCGAGCAGCCGGGCCGGGGCGGCGGAGAGCGACTCGACGGTCTGGTCGAGGGTCAGGCCGTTGACGGTGACCGAGCGCTTGAACGCCACGTCCAGGGTGAGGGTGGAGCCGGCGATCGCGCCGCCCTCGACCAGCCGGGCCACGCCGTTGGTGACCTGGACCTGGAGGGGGCCGAGGGGGTAGCGGCCGTCGCCCATGCCGGCGGCGCCCATGGCGTCGGTGATCAGGGCGACGCGGTGGGCTCCGGCGGTGCCGTAGGCGAGGTCGAGGACGGAGGGGTGCAGGTGCACGCCGTCGTTGATGAGTTCGACGGTGACGCGTTCGTCCTCCAGGAGGGCGACGATGGGGCCGGGGGCGCGGTGGGCGATGCCGGGCATGGCGTTGAAGAGGTGGGTGGCGACGGTGGCGCCGGCGTCGATGGCCCGCAGGGTGGTGGTGTAGTCGGAGTCGGTGTGGCCGACGGCGGCGATCACGCCGAGGTCGGCGAGCATGCGTACCGAGTCGAGGCCGCCGGGGAGTTCGGGGGCGAGGGTGACCATCTTGGCGTGGCCGCGGGCGGCGTCGACGAGTTTGCGGACGAGGGCGGGGTCGGGGTCGCGCAGCAGGTCGGGGCGGTGGGCGCCGCAGCGGCCCGGGGAGATGAAGGGGCCCTCGAAGTGGATGCCGGCCAGGACGCCGTCCTCGACGAGTTCGGAGAGGACGTGGGCCTGGCGGGCGAGGTCGTCGATCTCGCCGGTGACGGTGGAGGCGACGGTGGTGGTGGTGCCGTGTCGGAGGTGGGTGCGGGCGGCGAGCAGGGCCTCCTCGGCGATGCCGGAGGCGTAGGAGGCGCCGCCGCCGCCGTGGACGTGCAGGTCGACGAAGCCGGGGACGACGGTGTGGCCCGTCAGGTCCAGGTCGCCGGGTTCGGTCTCGCCGCCGAGGCCGGCGATGCGCTCGCCGTCGAGGGCGATGCGGTCGCCCTCGACGACGCCGCCGGGCAGGACGAGGCGGGCGCCGGCCAGGGCGGTACGGTCACGGTCCGCGGTGGTCACGCGGTCACCTCCAAGGAGAGCAGATCCCAGGCGAGCAGGCCCGCGCCCAGGGACGCGGCGGTGTCTTTGAGCATTGCGGGTACGACCTTCGGGGGCATCTGGAAGGTCAGGCGCTCGGTGACCGCCGCGCGCAGCGGAGTGAAGAGCGTGTCGCCGGCCTCGGCCAGCCCGCCGCCGACGATCACCGTGGACGGGTCGAGCAGGCTCTGGGCGAGCACGATGCCGTCGGCCAGGGCGTCGACGGCGCACCGCCAGACCGCGAGCGCGCGGTCGTCCCCGGCGTCCACCGCGGCGGCGCAGGATGCCGCGTCGGCGTCGGGATCACCGCTGGCCTCGGCCCAGGCGCGGGAGACGGCGGAGGCGGAGGCCAGCGTCTCCAGGCAGCCGCGGGCGCCGCAGCCGCACCGGGGGCCGCCGGGGCGGACCACGACGTGGCCGATCTCGCCGCCGTAGCCGTGGGCGCCGGCCTCGATCCGGCCGTTGATGCCGATGGCGCCGGCGATGCCGGTGCCCAGGGCGATGAACAGGAAGCGGTCCACGCCCCGGCCGGCACCGAGCCAGCCCTCGGCCAGGCCGCCCGAGCGCACGTCGTGGCCGAGGGCCACCGGCATCGCCTGGCCGCCGGGGGCTGCCAGGCGTTCGCCGAGCAGCCCCCGCAGCGGGAGGTCGCGCCAGCCGAGGTTGGCGGAGAAGACCGCGATCCCGTTCTTCTCGTCGATCGTGCCGGGCACGGCCACGCCGGCCGCGACCGGGGCGAGGCCGAAACGAGCGCGACCCTCGTCCGCCAGGTCGGCGGCGAAGTCGAGGATGGCGGCGACGACGGCGTCGGTGCCGTGTTCCCGCCCGGTCGGTCGGCGTGCTTCGAACAGCACGGAGCCGTCCTGGGCGAGCAGCGCGGCCTTCATGCCGGTGCCGCCCACATCGAGTGCGATGACGTGCTTCACGGAGGACAGTTTCCCTTGGACGAGTCGAAGAGGTCTAGTCCAGTTGTCGGATTGGTCTGGTCCATGCTGGGTGAGCTTTGTCTCGGGTGCGGGGTGTGCGGGACTCGTGCTGACGGCTGGCGGCCGCTTCGTGTTGCGCATCGTGCAATGAAGCCGGGCACTTCGGTAACTACTCGGCGGGCGGGGGCGAGTGGTGTGGACCAGTGGACGACGGGTTTGGCAGTGTTGCGCCTCCCCCCTGCCGGAACCCCTCAATCCGGCCGCAGTTCTTCCCTCGAAGGCGGTGCCCGCGTTGAACAGGCGCGTCCACGTTTCCACCCGTGTGCTCGGTAGCGCGATGGCCGGAGCGCTGGTGCTCACCGCGGTCAGCGCGTGCGGCGGGCAGGGCAGCGGGCCGGTCACGCTCAAGCTGGTCGCCGCGGACTACGGGGAGAACGCCGAGACCAGCTCCAAGCGCTACTGGGACGAGGTCTCCAAGGCCTTCGAGGCCGCCAACCCGGGCATCAAGGTCCAGGTCGAGGTCGACAGCTGGACCGACATCGGCAAGAAGGTCGACGACATGATCGCGGCCGGGAAGTCGCCCGACCTGCTGCAGAGCGGCGGGTTCGCGGAGCAGGTCTCGGCGGGCCGGCTGTACCCGGCGGCGGACGTGCTCTCGATGGACACCCAGGCGAAGTTCATGGACAACTTCGCGCACGCCGGGCAGGTGCTGGGGACCCAGTACGGGATTCCGTTCGTGTCGTCGTCGCGGGTGCTCTTCTACAACAAGGCGGTCTTCAGGCAGGCCGGCATCGCCCAGCCGCCGACCACCTGGAACGAGCTGCGGGCGGCCGCCGAGAAGATCAAGGCCAAGGTTGCGGGGGTGACCCCGTACGGGCTTCCGCTGGGGCCCGAGGAGGCGCCGGCCGAGTCGATGCTGTGGACGCTGAGCGGCGGGGGGAGCATCTCGGACGACGTCGGCAACTACACCATCGACAGCGACCAGAACCAGGCCACGTTCACCTGGCTGAAGAACAACCTGGTGAGCACCGGGCTGACGTACGCCGACCCGGGCAAGATGAACCGCACGCCGGTGTTCCAGGACTTCGCGTCGGGGAAGGTCGCGATGCTGAACGGGCATCCGACGCTGCTGCGGATGGCCTCCGCCGGGAAGATTGACTTCGGGACGGCGCCGATCCCGAAGAAGGACGGTGTCACCAAGACCGGGAGCCTCGGGGTCGCGGACTGGATGATGGCGTTCAAGGCCAACGGGCACAAGAACGAGATCAAGAAGTTCCTGTCCTTCGTCTACACGCGCGATTACCAGCTGAAGTTCGACGAGCAGTACAACCTGCTGCCGGTGACCCAGGACGCGTTCAGCCAGATGTCGTCGGACCCGAAGCACGAGGACCTCAAGCAGTTCGCGGTCGGGCTGACCAACGCGAGCTTCTACCCGTTCGGGGACCCGGCCTGGGGCGAGGTCAGCAACCGGATCAAGGCGGGGATCGGGCAGGCCGTGACCGGGGACCCGAAGCAGGTGCTCGGTGGGCTGCAGGACGCGGCGGTGAAGGAGGCGGCCCGGGTCCGCAAGCAGTAGGACCCGGGGCCGGGGCTCCTCTCAGCCGGGGAGCGTGATCACCGGTTGACGGTAGCTCGGCGACGGGGATCCGGGCGTCCCTCAGAGTGTGTCGGGGTTCGGCGGGAGAATGACACTCCGTAGTAATGGGCGGAGGTGTTCTCGGTGGGCGAGCTGAGTGAGCGGGACCGGGCGGTGCTGGCGCTGGAGGGGCGGCAGTGGCGGACGGCCGGGGCCAAGGAGCGGGCGATCCGGGAGGAGCTCGGACTCTCGTCGACGCGGTACTACCAGTTGCTGAACGGGCTGTTGGACCGGGAGGAGGCGCTGGCGTTCGCGCCGGTGCTGGTGAATCGGCTGCGGCGCGTGCGGGAGGCCCGGCGGGCGGCTCGCTGACGGGGGCGGACGCGCGGGGCTGTGGACGGGGCCGCTCCGGGGTACGGGGGTTCGGGGGCGGGGTATGGGCGTCCGTATGGGCCTCGAAGAGATGGTTGTGCCGGCCACTGGTGCCGGGCGGGACGCGTTGCGGGCGATTCTGGCGGCGCCGCAGGATGCGGTGGTCGCCTTGGACTTCGACGGGACTTTGGCGCCGATCGTGGCGGATCCCTCGCAGGCGCGGGCGCACCCGGGGGTGGTGGGGGCGTTGCGGGGGTTGGCGTCCGTGCTGGGGGCCGTGGTGGTCGTGACGGGGCGGCCCGCCGGGCTGGCGGCGGAGTACGGGGGGTTCGACGGGGTGCCGGGGCTGGTGGTGCTGGGGCACTACGGGGCCGAGCGGTGGGAGGCGGGCGTGGTGACGGCGCCGGAGGTGCATCCGGGGGTCGCGGGGGTGCGGGCGGCGTTGCCGGGGGTGTTGGAGCGGGTGGGGGCGCCCGAGGGGACGTGGGTGGAGGACAAGGGGCGCTCGGTGGCGGTGCACACCCGGCGGACGGGGGCGCCGGAGGAGGCGTTGGAGCTGTTGCGGGCGCCGGTGGGGGAGTTGGCCGCCGAGTACGGGTTGGTGGTGGAGCCCGGGCGGCTGGTGTTGGAGCTGCGGCCGCCGGGAGTGGACAAGGGGGCGGCGCTGACCGGGTTCCTGCGGGAGCGGGGGGCGCGGTCGGTGCTCTACGCGGGGGACGACCTGGGGGACGTGGCGGCCTTCGCGGCGGTGGAGAAGCTGCGCGGGGAGGGAGTGGCGGGGCTGCTGGTGTGCGCCGGGGCGGTGGGGGACGCGCCGGTGCGCGAGCTCGCCGACCGGGCGGATGTGGTGGTCGACGGCCCCGAGGGCGTGGTGGAGCTGTTGGGTGCCTTGGGGGAGGCGGTCAGAGCGCGTTGAGCTGGTCCAGGAACCACTGCTGAGGGGGGAGCGCGGTGGCCGCCGCGGCCAGTCGCTCGGTGCGGTCGGCGCGTTCCTCCCGGCTCATGGTGAGGCCGGTGAGCAGGGCCTCGGCGGTGGCGATGATGTCGTACGGGTTGACGGTGAGGGCGTCCTCGGCGAGTTCGGCGTGGGCGCCGGCCTCGCGGGAGAGGACGAGGGCGCAGCCGTTGTCGGAGACGACCGGGACTTCCTTGGCGACCAGGTTCATGCCGTCGCGGATCGGGTTGACCAGCACGACGTCGGCCAGCCGGTAGGCGGCGAGGGAGCGCGGGAAGTCGTCGTTGACGTGCAGGATCAGGGGCTGCCAGGTCGGGGTGGCGAACTCGGCGTTGACGGCCTCGGCCAGTTCCCGCACGGCGGCCGTGTAGTCGCGGTACTCGGCCAGGTCGGTGCGGGAGGGGTAGGCGAAGGCGATGTGCACCACCCGGTCGTGCCACTCGGGGTGGGTGCGGAGCAGGTGCCGGTACGCCTGGAGGCCGCGGACGATGTTCTTGCTGAGTTCGGTGCGGTCGACCCGGACGATGGTGCGGCGGTCGCCGACGGCGGCGCGGAGGGCGGCGAGGCGTTCGTCCACGTCGGGGCGGTGGGCGCGTTCGCGGAGGAAGTCGGCGTCGGCGCCCAGGGCGTGCACGCCCAGCCGGGTGGTGCGGCCGCTGTGGGTGACGGTGAGCGCGTCGTGGTCGACGGTTGCGCCGAGGAGGTCCTCGCAGCAGGTGGCGAAGGCGCGGGCCCAGCGTTCGGTGAGGAAGCCTGCCCGGTCGGCGCCGAGGATGCCGGTGAGGACGTCGCGCGCGACGTCGTCGGGGAGCAGCCGGTAGTACTCGGGCGGGGCCCAGGGGGTGTGGGAGAAGTGGCCGATCCGCAGGTCGGGGCGGGCCTGGCGGAGCAGGGCCGGGACCAGGGAGAGGTGGTAGTCCTGGACGAGGACCGCGGCGTTCGGGGCGGCTTCGGCGGCGAGGGCCTCGGCGAAGGCGGTGTTGTAGGCCTGGTAGGCGGCCCATTCGGTGCGGAACTCCGCGTCGAAGGAGGGCGCGATGGGGGTCGCGTAGAGCAGGTGGTGGACGAACCAGAGGGTGGAGTTGGCGACGCCGTTGTAGGCGTGGGCGAAGGTCTGCGGGTCTATGTCCAGCATCCGTACGGCTTGGCCGCCGACGTCGTGGCCGGCCAGGTCGAGGCGGCCGTCGGGGGCTTCTCTCGCGGCCCGGCGGTCGGCGTCGCCGAGGGCGGCGCAGACCCAGACGGCGTTCGGGTCGTCGATCGCGGAGAGGCCGGAGACCAGGCCTCCGCCGCCGCGGCGCAGGGTCAGTGTGCCGTCGTCGGCGGTGCTGAACGACACCGGTCCCCGGTTGGAGGCCACCAGGACGGGGGCGGTGCCGGCCTGGCCTGAACGTTTGGTCGATGAATCGGCCATGAGTCCTCTTCTGGGTCTGCCCGTTCACCCGTCGGGGTGGATTCCGAGCGTACGGCGGAGCGGAGTGCGGCGCAGCCGTACAGTCGGAGACCTGCCATGCGCAGCGGTCAGGGCCTGGCCGTCATGAGGTCTGACGGACCCAAGTGAGAAGCCCCCGCGTTCGCGCGGGGGAGGGGTCACGAGGCTCCGCAGGGGTCGAGTGGGAAGCCTCCTCGTCGAGAGGGGGAGGAGTCACGGTTGGGATGTTGCCGGTCGGCAGGCATCGCAAACCAATCGCCGGGACAACTGGCGAAATCGCAGCAGCCGCGCTGTTCGGGTCTGTCACCCGTCGGTGCGGCGCTTTGCGTACTCGGCGATCGTGTGCATCGGGGGGCGCTCGAGGGCGGTCACGGGGTGGGTGTGGGCGGCGAAGGCGCGGGTCTGCGGGTCGCGGGTGAACTGGGTGAGGTGGGGGTGGACCAGGTCGGCGGAGGCCTTGAGGCGGTGGGTGCGGTCGAGGCGTTCCAGGGCGGTGCGGTAGATGGTGGCGGCCATCCGGCCGAGGGCCTGGCCGTCCTGGTGGCGGTGGTGCCGGACGCCGACGTCGACCTGGGCCAGGCCGTCCAGGCCGACCAGCTCCAAGGCGTCGACCAGGAGGCCGAGTTCGACGCCGTAGCCGGTGGGGAAGGGCAGTCGTTCGAGCAGTGAGCGGCGGGCCGCGTACTCGCCGCCGAGGGGCTGGACGAAGCCGGCGAGTCCCGGCCAGTGCAGGTTGAGCAGGGGGCGGGCGACGAGTTCGGTGACCCGGCCGCCGCCGGTGGGGACGATCGCGCCGGTCTCCCCACCGGCGGAGCCGCTGATCGACACTTCCAGGGGGCGGTCGTACATGGCCTTGACCAGGTGGATGTCCCCGTCGGTCAGCAGCGGACCGATGATGCCGGAGACGAAGGCGGGGTCGAACTCGCGCAGGTCGGCGTCGATGAAGCAGACGATGTCGCCGTGGGTGACCAGCAGCGAGCGCCAGAGCACCTCACCCTTGCCGGGGACGGCGGGCAGCCGGGGCAGGACGGCGTCGCGGTGCTCCACCCGGGCGCCGGCCTCGGCGGCGATGGCGGCGGTGGCGTCGGTGGAGCCGGAGTCGAGTACGACCAGTTCGTCGACCAGAGGGATGCGGTCCATCAGTTCACGGCGGATGGTGCGGACGATGTCGCCGACGGTGGCCTCCTCGTCGAGTGCGGGGAGGACGACGCTGACGGTCTGCCGGGTGTGCCGTTTGGCCTCCAGCAGGGTGTGAACCGGCCGGTCGGCCGCGCTCCACGAGCGGCGGCGCAGCCAGGACGCCGCCTGTGGGAGGAGTGCGGGGGTCGGTTCGGCGGGCACGGTGGGTCTCCTCGGCGAGGTCGGGTGGAACGGGCCATCTCGCGTGGCGGACGGCCCCTTTCAGGGCTGACGCCTTCGGATACAGTCTTCGTACAGCGGTCGGCCCTTCGCACGCCGGGGTCGCCGCTGAACCACAACTTCACAAGCTCATCCAGAGGGACTGAGGGAACGGCCCGTTGACGTCCCGGCAACCTTCTCGCTCGGCTGTCGTACAGGCCCCGGCGGGACAGGTGCCAATTCCGGCCTGTGGCGCGACCGCGTCACGGGGAAGATGAGGAGAGAGGCCTCCGCCATCATGGCTATCGACACTGTCGCACCCGTTTCGGTTGACCTCGGCCCCGCCGCCGCGCTGTCCTGTCGGGAGTGCGGCACCCGCTTCCCGCTCGGTCCCAGCTTCGCCTGCCTGGAGTGCTTCGGGCCGCTGGAGATCGCGTACGAGTTCGGGAGCGAGCGCGCGGAGGAGCTGCGCAGGCGGATCGAGGCCGGTCCGGCGTCCATCTGGCGCTACGCGCCGCTGCTGCCGGTGCCGGCCGATGTGGCGTCCAAGCCGAACCTGAACCCGGGGTGGACCCCACTGGTGAAGGCGGACAACCTGGGCCGGGAGCTCGGGTTCACCGCTCCGCTGCACGTGAAGGACGACTCCGGCAACCCGACGCACTCGTTCAAGGACCGGGTGGTGGCCTGTGCGATCGAGGCGGCGCGGGCGTTCGGGTACACCACGCTGTCCTGCTCCTCGACCGGCAACCTGGCCGGCGCGGTGGGGGCGGCGGCGGCCCGGGCCGGGTTCCGGTCCTGCGTCTTCATCCCGCACGACCTGGAGCAGGGCAAGGTCGTGATGGCCGGGGTGTACGGCGGCGAGCTGGTCGGCATCGAGGGCAACTACGACGACGTGAACCGCTTCTGCTCGGAGCTGATCGGGGACTCGGCCGGCGAGGGCTGGGGCTTCGTGAACGTCAACCTGCGTCCGTACTACGGCGAGGGCTCCAAGACGCTGGCGTACGAGATCTGCGAGCAGCTCGGCTGGCGGCTGCCGGAGCAGATCGTCATCCCGATCGCCTCGGGTTCGCAGCTGACGAAGATCGACAAGGGGCTGCAGGAGCTGATCGCGCTCGGCCTGGTGGAGGACCGACCGTACCGGATCTTCGGGGCCCAGGCCGAGGGCTGCTCGCCGGTGTCGGCCGCGTTCAAGGCGGGCCGGGACGTGGTCAAGCCGGTCAAGCCGGACACCATCGCCAAGTCGCTGGCGATCGGCAACCCGGCGGACGGCCCGTACGTGCTGGACATCGCCCGTCGGACCGGCGGGGCGGTCGAGGACGTCACCGACGCGGAGGTCGTGGCGGCGATCCGGCTGCTGGCCCGGACCGAGGGGATCTTCGCCGAGACCGCGGGCGGGGTGACCGTCGGCGTGCTGAAGAAGCTGGTCGAGACCGGTCAGCTGGACCCGGCCAAGGAGACCGTCGCGATCAATACCGGCGACGGGCTGAAGACGCTGGACGCCGTCTCCGACGCCGGGATGACCGCCGTCATCCGCCCGACGCTGGAGTCGTTCCGCTCCGCCGGCCTCGCGTCCGCCTGAACCACCCCTACCCCCGCTAGGAGAGCCATGAGCGCCAACGTCCGCATCCCCACCATCCTGCGCACCTACACCGGCGGCGCCGCCGAGGTGTCCGCCGAGGGGGCCACCCTGGCCGAGGTCATCGCCGACCTGGAGAAGAACCACGCGGGTATCTCCGCCCGCATTCTGGACGACACCGGCAAGCTGCGCCGTTTCGTCAACGTGTACGTGAACGACGACGACGTGCGTTTCGCCGAGGGCCTGGCGACCGAGATCAAGGGCGGCGCCAGCGTCTCGATCATCCCGGCGGTGGCCGGCGGCTGCTGAGCCGTCGCGAACCCGCCTCCCGGCCGCCCGCACGTACGGAATTCGACTCTCCGTATGCGCGGGCGGCCGCTGGCATTTCGGCGGGAATATTTCCCGGTCGAGTCGGAGTAGAGTGTGGCTCTGCTGGGAACGGGGCTTCCCTCTCGGCTCGCGCGGTGCTTCGCCGGAGGTCGTCCGGGCGCGGAGGCCGGGCCGAATCCAGGGCCGTGAAACATGTCAGGCGGATGTCAGAATTCCTGCAGGGATTTGGGTAATTCGTCCGCTATGTCCGGCGCGGAATGCCGAGTTTCTCCCGGTTTGCTCGACCTTGTCTCTTGACGGGTCTATGGAATTCCCGGCGGCTGGCCCTGTTGCAGAGGGCGGCGATCCGGATACATTCAGCGGCGGTCGACGTAATCACCCGCTCACCGGAAGCCGTGCGGTGTTCCGGGCGGAGGATTGCGGCGTGCACGGCTGCGCTCAGGGGGGGTTCCCCGGGCCGGCCTCCAACCAGACCCGGGCCCGCGACCTGCGGGCACGTGAAGGGCCAGCACAGCACTAGGGGAGTTCGGAATGGCTCAGGGCACCGTCAAGTGGTTCAACGCGGAGAAGGGCTACGGCTTCATCGCGGTCGACGGTGGTGCGGACGTCTTCGTCCACTACAGCGCGATCCAGATGGACGGCTACCGCACCCTCGAGGAGGGCCAGCGGGTCGAGTTCGAGATCTCCCAGGGACAGAAGGGCCCGCAGGCGGACATGGTCCGCGCGGCGGTCTGACCCCTTCCGGCTCCAGGAGCTCGGCACGGCCCACTGCTGGTGGACCTCTTGCTTCTCGGTGGGCCCGTACGACACGCGTCGTGCGGGCCCGTTCGCGTTCCCGTCCGCGCCCTCGTCCGCCTTGCCGGGCGGGGCCCGACGGCGGCTCGCGGGTTGTCGATTGGGCTTGCACTCGACCACCCGGAGTGCTAATCATTGGCGTTAGCACTCACAGCGTGAGAGTGACAGCGGACCGGGTCGGTGAGGCCCCCGGGAGCGGTAGGGGAATGGACCCCCGCACACCAGGGCCGTCCGTCGCGGGCACCCCTTGGTCCGAGCAGTCGACCGTGTCCCGGAGGACCACTTCAGATGGCCAAGATCATCGCCTTTGATGAGGAAGCTCGCCGCGGCCTTGAGCGTGGCATGAACCAGCTCGCCGACGCAGTGAAGGTCACGCTCGGCCCCAAGGGTCGCAACGTCGTGCTGGAGAAGAAGTGGGGCGCCCCCACGATCACCAACGACGGTGTCTCCATCGCCAAGGAGATCGAGCTCGAGGACCCGTACGAGAAGATCGGTGCGGAGCTCGTCAAGGAGGTCGCCAAGAAGACGGACGACGTCGCGGGTGACGGCACCACCACCGCCACCGTGCTGGCCCAGGCCCTGGTTCGCGAGGGTCTGCGCAACGTCGCCGCCGGCGCCAACCCGATGGCCCTGAAGCGCGGTATCGAGAAGGCCGTCGCCGCCGTCTCGGACCAGCTGCTGGCCCAGGCCAAGGATGTGGAGACCAAGGAGCAGATCGCCTCCACCGCCTCCATCTCCGCCGCTGACACCCAGATCGGCGAGCTGATCGCCGAGGCCATGGACAAGGTCGGCAAGGAAGGCGTCATCACCGTCGAGGAGAGCAACACCTTCGGCCTGGAGCTCGAGCTCACCGAGGGCATGCGCTTCGACAAGGGCTACATCTCCGCCTACTTCGCCACCGACCTGGAGCGCATGGAGGCGACCTTCGAGGACCCGTACATCCTCATCGCCAACTCCAAGATCGGCTCGGTCAAGGACCTGCTCCCGCTGCTGGAGAAGGTCATGCAGAGCGGCAAGCCGCTCGTCATCATCGCCGAGGACGTCGAGGGCGAGGCCCTGTCGACCCTGGTCGTGAACAAGATCCGCGGCACCTTCAAGTCCGTCGCCGTCAAGGCCCCGGGCTTCGGCGACCGTCGCAAGGCCATGCTCGGCGACATCGCCATCCTCACCGGTGGCACCGTGATCTCCGAGGAGGTCGGCCTCAAGCTGGAGAACGCCGGCATCGACCTGCTGGGCACCGCCCGCAAGGTGGTCATCACCAAGGACGAGACCACCATCGTCGACGGTGGCGGCGACAGCGAGCAGGTCGCCGGTCGCGTGAACCAGATCCGCGCCGAGATCGAGAACAGCGACTCGGACTACGACCGCGAGAAGCTCCAGGAGCGCCTCGCCAAGCTGGCCGGCGGCGTGGCCGTCATCAAGGCCGGCGCGGCCACCGAGGTGGAGCTCAAGGAGCGCAAGCACCGCATCGAGGACGCCGTCCGCAACGCCAAGGCCGCCGTCGAGGAGGGCATCGTCGCCGGTGGTGGCGTCGCCCTGCTGCAGGCCGGTGTCGCCTTCGACAAGCTGGAGCTGGACGGGGACGAGGCCACCGGTGCCAACATCGTCAAGGTCGCGCTGGAGGCCCCGATCAAGCAGATCGCGACCAACGCCGGCCTGGAGGGTGGCGTCGTGGTGGAGAAGGTGCGCAACCTCCCCGCCGGTCACGGCCTGAACGCCGCCACCAACGAGTACGTCGACCTGGTCGCCGCCGGCATCATCGACCCGGCCAAGGTCACCCGCTCCGCGCTGCAGAACGCCGCCTCCATCGCGGCGCTGTTCCTCACCACCGAGGCCGTCATCGCCGACAAGCCGGAGAAGGCCGCCGCGGCCGCCGGCGGCGGCATGCCGGGCGGTGACATGGACTTCTGATCCTGATCGCCTCGATCGGATCGGTTGATTCCTCGTCCGCGTGGGCGGTTCCCTTCGGGGGGCCGCCCACGCGGCGTTTCGGCGTTCGGGGTGGTTGGGGAGAGGATGGACGGATGGCTTCCGACAACATCGAGACCGCCCTGCACAACGCGCGGGCACTGATCCTGGCCGACCTCACCGCGCGGGACGTGGCGGACGCCGCCGTCGTCTCGCTGGTGGAGCAGGCCGTCACGCACCGCCGCTGGTGGCTGGAGCAGTGGCCGGACGGCACCGAGTACGTGCTCGGGCTGGTCGCCCAGGACGTCCAGGACGCGCTGCTGGAGGCGTACGGGCGGTGGCCGCTGTGCACCGCCTGCGCGGCCGACGGGGACCCGCACGCGCTGAGCGTGGAGCCGGAGTTGGGGCCGGAGCCGCACTGGGTGTGCGGCAAGCAGGGCGCGCTGGTGGCGCCGGTGGGGAAGCTGGTCTAGCGTTCCAGCTCCTGGAGTTCGGCCGTCAGGTTGGCTCGGGCGGGCGCGGTGAAGCGCTCACGTCCGGCGGGGGTGCGGTAGAGCGCCGGGAGCGCGAGGAGTTGGCGCAGGACGGCGGCCCGGCCCTCGCGGAAGTCCGGCTCGGGGACGAAGCCGTACTCCTCGCGGACGGCGGCCGCGTACGCCGCGTACGCCTCGGGGGAGCCGCCGAGGACGGCGAGGTCCGCGTCGCAGAGCACCTCGCCGTCGCGGTCGCCCGGGGCGGGGTCGTGGGTGACGGTGAGCAGGACGAGGCGTTCGACCTCGGCGACCCGCTCGGCGGGCAGGCCGGCGGCGGTCAGCGCGCGGACGGCCAGGGCGGCGCTGCGCTCCTCGTTCTCGGAGCGGTCGGGCCGGTAGACGGCGTCGTGGAACCAGGCGGCGAGCCGGACGGCGTCCGGGTCGGCGGCGTGCCCGGCGAGTTCGTCGACGTGCCGGAGCACCGCGTGCAGGTGCTCGGGGGTGTGGTAGCGGCGCTGCGGCTCGGACCAGCGGCGCAGCAGCTCGCGTCCGTACGGTTCGGGGTCGTCGGCGGCGCCGCAGCGGTGCAGCAGGGCGGTCCAGGCGGGGAGCAGGTCCTCGGTGTTCGGCATGGGCGTCATTGTGTCGGGCGGCTCCGGTGGACGTGATGTGCCGGTCAGCGATATATGTAGACGCATGACAGAACGCTCCATGCAGGAGCCGACGCTGCTTCTGCTCACCGCGTTGGCCGACGCCCCGAGGCACGGCTACGCGCTCATCCAGGAGATCTCCGCGATCTCCGACGGCCGGGTCAAGATGCGCACCGGCACCCTCTACGGCGCGCTCGACCGGCTGCTGGGCCAGGGGCTGATCGAGGTCGCCGCCGAGGAGGTGGTGGACGGCCGGGCCCGGCGCACCTACGCGCTGACCGATGCCGGACGGGACGCGCTGGCCGCCGAGGCCGAGCGGCTGCGGGCGGTCGCCACCGAGGCCGAGCGTCGGCTGACGAAGATCCGGTCGATACTGCCGGGCAGGAACGGGTCGCAGGGGCGGTCCGCGGCGGGAGGGGGACTCTCATGACGATGCCGGTGATCGGCGCCCCGCCCTCGGCGGTGCTGCGGGCCGCGCTGCAGCTCTACCCGGCGCGGTACCGCCGGGAGCGCGGGGAGGAGCTGGTCGAGGTGTTCGCCGACACCACGGCGGCGGGCGGCCGCGTGGCGGTCGCCCGGGAGGTGCTCGGCCTGGCGGTTTACGGGCTGCGGGTGCGGCTCGGGCTGACCGGTGCCTCGGCGGCCGGCCGGCTGCTCGCGCTGCTGGCGCCGATGGTCGCCGGTGCGGCGGTCGGCGCCACGATGATGCCGTGGCTGACCCACCTGGACCGGACCACCGCATGGCTCGCCTGGGACGACTCGCTCCAGAACCACGTCCGGGCCTTCGCCCCGCCGGTGGCCGCGCTGCTGCTCGGGGTGGCGGCGCTGCTGGGGCGGTGGACGGCGGTGCGGGCCACCGCGCTGGTCCTGGGTGCGGTCGGGCTGTACGAGCTGGCCGAAGCCGCCTTGCAGCCGCACGAGTTCGACGTCTGGTGGGTCGGCTACACCGGGATGGCCGCGCTGCCGTTCGTGGTGACCGCGCTGCTGCTGGTCGCGGCGCCGACCGACCTGCTGCCCCGGCCGAACCGGCGGACGGGTTCCCTGGTGCTGGCCTCGGTGGCCGCGGGCGGGCTGCTGGAGGCGGCCCAGAACTGGGACGACACGAGCTTCCCGCTGGACCTGCCGTGGTTCGTGGTGATGCTGATCGTGCCGCTGCTGCTGGCCTTCGCCGGGTTGCGCGGCCGGACGGGGCCGATGGCGGTGGGGCTGGCGGTGCTGGTGCTGGTCGGGCCTGGCTGCCTGTTCAACATCTGGCGGGAGTCCCGCGGGATCTCGCACCTGCTGCCGGTGGCGGTGCCGGTGGTGGCCCTGCTGGTGCTGGTGGCGGTGGCGGAGCGCCGGTTCGGCCGGCGGGAGGCCCTCGGGATGGTGCCGGGCCGGGTGTGACGGGGTTCCGGCCCGGGTGGCCGGCCCGGGTGGCCGGCCCGGGGGTGCGGTCTCGCCGGGGGCGGTCGGATGTGGCAGGCTGTCTGATATGTCTAGACCAATTTTCGAAGTCATCGCGCTGACGCCCCAGGACGCCCAGGCTGCCGAGTCGGGCGGCGCCGACCGGCTCGAACTGGTCACCGACATGGCCGCCGACGGGCTCACCCCGTCCGTGGCGGACTTCGCCCGGATCCGGGCCGCCGTCGGCATCCCGCTGCGCGTCATGCTGCGGATCCGGGACGGCTTCGCGCCCGGTGACCTGGACGAGCTCTGCGCCCGGGCCGCCGCGCTGCGGGCCGAGGGGGCCGAGGAGTTCGTCCTCGGCTTCCTCGGCGCAGACGGTGCCGTCGACCTGACCGCCACCGCGGCCGTCGCCGAGGCGATCGCCGGCTGCCGGTGGACCTTCCACCGGGCGATCGACCACAGCGCCGACCGGGCCGCCCTGCGCGCCGCCGTCGGCGCCCTGCCCGGGCTGGACACCTTCCTCACCTCCGGTGCGGCCGCCGGGGTCGACGCCGGGCGCGAGGTGCTGGCGGCCGAGCTGGCCCGCCAGGGTGGGCCCGGGTACGCCCAGCGGATCCTGATCGGCGGCGGCCTGCGGGCCGAGCACCTCAAGGAGCTGCGGGCGGAGGGCTTCGACGCCTTCCACGTCGGCGGCGCGGTGCGGGTCGACGGCTGGCGGACGCCGGTGGACGCGGCCAAGGTCGCCGAGTGGCGGGCGCTGATCGACGCCTGAGCGGCGTCTTTCCGAAGGGCTCTCGGAAGGGGCCGGTCCTGTGCGCGGGGCCGGCCCCTTCCCCCGCTATCGCAGCTGCTCGGGCAGCGGCTCGGCGTGCAGCACCGTGAGCCCGGAGACGGCGCGGGTCAGCGCCACGTACAGCCGGCGCAGGCCGGTCCGCTCGTCCGGCTCCCCGGCGATCACCGCGGCGGGCTCGTCCAGCACCACGTAGTCGTACTCCAGACCCTTGGCCAGCGAGGCCGGCACCAGGGTCAGCCGGGACTCGGTGCTGGTCCCGGCGCCGGGGGTGAGGTGGGGCAGCCCGGCCGCGGTCAGGGCCTCGGCGAGCAGCGGGATCCTGGCGTCGGCGGCGATCAGGCCGGTCGAGCCCTCGCGCTCCAGCGCCTCCCGGCAGGCGGCGACGACCGCCTCCTCGGCCTCCTCGGCGACGATCTGCCGGACCGTCAGGGAGTCGGGCATCTCGCGGACCGAGGTCGCCGGGGCCAGGCCCGGGGCGATCGCCGGAAGCAGCCGGGAGGCGTAGACGATGACCTCCTCGGGCACCCGGAAGCCCTTGGTCAGCTCCTCGACGTGCCCGTCCGGCTTGCCCAGGTGGTGCAGCGCGTCCGGCCAACTCGCCGTCGCCCAGGGGGTGGTGCCCTGGGCGAGGTCGCCGAGGACGGTCGCCGAGCCGGTGGTGCAGCGGCGGCCGACCGCGCGGTACTGCATCGGGGAGAGGTCCTGGGCCTCGTCCAGCACCACGTGCCCGAGCGAGGGCGTGCGCTGCACCAGGTCCGCCGCCTCGTCCACCAGGACGGCGTCGGCGGGCGTCCAGCGGGCGGTCTTCACCGAGCGGCCGGGCTTGGGCCACAGCACCGCCTGCTGTTCCTCGGGGGTCAGCACGCCCTCGGCGCACTCGGCCAGGAACTCCGGCTCGGAGAGCAGCCGCAGCACCAGCTTGGCCGGGTCGACGGTCGGCCAGCACTCCTTGACCACGGCCTTGACCGCGCTGTTGCGGGCCACCGCGTCCTGCACCCGGTCGTCCGGGGCCTCGCCGCCCTGTTCCATCTTCAGCAGCACGGCGTGCGCGATGCGCTGCGGGAGGGCGTCCCGGGCGGCGCCGTAGCGGATCGCGCGGCCCTTCAACTCCTCGATGATATCGACCAGTTCGTACGCCGGGACGCGCCAGCGGCGGGAGCCGCGAACCACCACGCAGGGCTCGGTGGGCAGCGTGATGCCCGCGCGCACCGCCCGGCGCAGCACCTCGGCCATCCGGGCGTCGCCCTTCAGCCGGGCCGCCTCCGGGCCGTCCTCGCCCTTCACCTCGACGTGTGCGACCAGCTGCTGCACGGTGGCCTGGGCGACCTCCAGCTCGCCGAGGGCCGGGAGCACCTGCTCGATGTAGGAGAGGAAGGCGTTGTTCGGACCGATCACCAGGGTGCCGGTACGGGCCAGGCGCTCGCGGTGCGCGTACAGCAGGTAGGCGACACGGTGCAGGCCGACGGCGGTTTTCCCGGTGCCGGGCCCCCCTTGGACGCAGATGGTGCCCGTGACGTCGGAACGGACGATCTCGTCCTGCTCGGGCTGGATGGTGGCGACGATGTCGCGCATCGGGCCGACGCGGGGCTTCTCGATCTCGGCGGCGAGCAGGGCGGAGACGGTCGACCCCCCGGCGGAGCCGGTGAACGTCTCTGCGGCCGGGTCGGTGAGGTGCTCGTCCTCGTAGGCGGTGAGCTCGCCGCCGGTGTAGCCGAAGCGGCGGCGGCGCTCGACGTCCATCGGCTCGGTGCGGCTGGCCCGGTAGAACGGCTGGGAGACCGGCGCGCGCCAGTCGATCACCATCGGGTCGCCGTCGGCGTCGTGGACGTGGCGGCGGCCGATGTAGAAGCTCTCACCTCCTCCGCCTTCGCTGAACTCCTCGCTGATCGGGTGGAGGTAGTCGAGGCGGCCGAAGAACAGCGGGGTGTCGGCGAGGTCGGCCAGGGCGGCGATCCTGGCCTCGATCTGGTTCTGGAGGATGACGGCGGACACCCAGGTGCCGGTCACGTCGCGCAGGTCGAGCGACTGGACGTCCTCGCGCATCGCTCGCAGCGCGGTCCGGGACGCGGCGAGGTGGTCGCGTTCGCGCTGGAGGGGGTCGGTGGTGGGGGTGGCGGGCACAGCGAACCTTCCCGGCTGCCCCGGTCGCGGGCGCAGCGGATCGATGGAGCTCACGGTGAGTACAGCCGACCGGTTGCCGTGCGGTCGGCACCTCCCCCGGCTGCCTGCGGGACACCGGCAGGTACCACGGTTCGGGAGGGGGCAGACGGACGATCTTAGACCCGTCCGTCTCGGGGTTCCAGCCCTGCAGGTCTCAGGGGCGTCGTACACCTGGAGGACGACGTCCGTCCAGGCGGATACGGCCCTTGGAGTGATGCCGGGGGCCGGTCGGGTGCCTACCGTTGAAGACATGAGCACTCAGCACAGCACCTCCCGTTCGGGCCCGGCCGGCGCGACCGCCGCCCAGGGCCGCCACCGCAATCCGTTGAGCACCGTCGTCCGCAACGTCGGCATCGCCCTGGACACCGCCGCGCGCGTGATCTTCCTCGGGCGCGACGGTGTCCGTTACTGAACGTTCCTACGGTTACAGCACGTCGTCCGCGTCGATGATGCGGTACGCGTAGCCCTGCTCCGCCAGGAAGCGCTGCCGGTGGGCGGCGAAGTCCTGGTCCACGGTGTCCCGGGCGACCACCGAGTAGAAGTGCGCCGCATGCCCGTCGGCCTTGGGCCGCAGGACGCGGCCGAGGCGCTGGGCCTCCTCCTGGCGGGAGCCGAAGGTCCCGGAGACCTGGATGGCCACGGTGGCCTCGGGCAGGTCGATCGAGAAGTTCGCGACCTTGGACACCACCAGGACGCTGATCTCCTTGTTGCGGAACGCGTCGAAGAGCTTCTCGCGCTGGGCGTTGCTGGTCTCGCCCTTGATCACGGGGGCGTCCAGGACCTCCCCGAGTTCGTCCAGCTGGTCGATGTACTGGCCGATGATCAGCGTCTGGTCCTTCTCGTGTTTCTTGACCAGCGCCTCCACCACCCGCCGCTTGGTCGCCGTGGTGGCGCAGAAGCGGTAGCGCTCCTCCGGCTCGGCGGTGGCGTAGGCGAGCCGCTCGGAGTCGGTGAGGGTGACCCGCACCTCGCAGCAGTCGGCGGGCGCGATGTAGCCCTGCGCCTCGATCTCCTTCCACGGGGCGTCGAAGCGCTTGGGGCCGATCAGGCTGAACACGTCGCCCTCGCGGCCGTCCTCGCGCACCAGCGTGGCGGTCAGGCCGAGTCGGCGGCGGGCCTGCAGGTCGGCGGTGAACTTGAACACCGGCGCGGGCAGCAGGTGCACCTCGTCGTAGACCACCAGGCCCCAGTTGCGGGCGTCGAACAGCTCCAGGTGCGCGTAGACGCCCTTCCGCTTGGTGGTCATCACCTGGTAGGTGGCGATGGTGACCGGGCGGATCTCCTTCTTCGTCCCGCTGTACTCGCCGATCTCGTCCTCGGTGAGCGAGGTGCGCTTGACCAGCTCGTGCTTCCACTGGCGGGCCGAGACGGTGTTGGTGACCAGGATCAGCGTGGTCGACTTGGCGTGCGCCATCGCGGCCGCGCCGACCAGGGTCTTGCCGGCGCCGCAGGGCAGCACGACCACGCCCGAGCCGCCGTGCCAGAAGCCCTCGACGGCCTGCGCCTGGTACGGGCGAAGCTGCCAGCCGTCCTCCTCCAGGTCGATCGGGTGCGCCTCGCCGTCCACGTACCCGGCGAAGTCCTCGGCGGGCCAGCCGAGTTTGAGCAGCACCTGCTTGATCTGGCCGCGCTCGGAGGGGTGCACGACCACGGTGTCGGGGTCGACCCGGGCGCCGACCAGCGGGACGATCTTCTTGGAGCGCAGCACCTCCTCCAGCACCGGCCGGTCGGTGGTGGTGAGCACCAGTCCGTGCGTCGGGTGCTTGACCAGCTGGAGCCGTCCGTACCGCCCCATGGTGTCGGCCACGTCCACCAGCAGCGCGTGCGGCACCGGGTAGCGCGAGTACGTCACCAGGGCGTCCACTACCTGCTCGGCGTCGTGCCCGGCGGCGCGCGCGTTCCACAGCCCGAGCGGTGTCACCCGGTACGTGTGCACGTGCTCGGGCGCCCGCTCCAACTCGGCGAACGGCGCGATGGCGCGGCGGCAGTCGGCGGCCTTGGGGTGGTCGATCTCCAGGAGAAGAGTTTTGTCGCTCTGGACGATGAGCGGTCCGTCGTTCACGCGGGGGAGCCCTCCACTGGCTGACAGGCAGGATTGACGCAGACCCTCCAGTGTCGCTCATTCCGCGCGGAACGTGTGGGGCTACCTCCACTCGTGGAACTCGCCGGTGGCCTTGCCGCCGGCGTCGGTGCCGTACCCGAAGACGCCCACGACGCCGTTGAGTGACCACAGTCCGTACTCGCTCGTTGAGCTGGTCATGAAGAACTCGAAGCGCGTTCTCACCGCCCTCGCCCTGATGGGCACGGCCTTCGCCGCCACCGCCTCCTCGGCCGGTTCCGCCCATGCCCTCGCGGGCATCGGCGAGGGGCCCGGCGGCCTGCTGGCGGCTCCGGGATTCCTGATCGTGGACCAGGTCGGCGGCGGCTCGCTGCCGGTCGGGCAGGGGCAGATCGGCAGCCTGGCGGACCAGGCCGTCAAGGAGAAGATGAAGGAGGGGCAGGGACACTGACGCCCCGCCACCCTTCCCTATTCGTCCAGCTCGGCGACGCCGGTGATGCGGTGGAGGGCGAAGGTGCGCAGTTCGTCGGCGTGGTGGTCGAAGGCCGTGACGAAGCCGCCTTCGACCTTGACCGGGTCGATGATGCGCTGGCTGGCGATGCCCTCGGCGTTGAGGTAGCCGATCCACATCCGCTCGCCGAGCAGGACGGCCGTCTGCAGGGCGGCCAGGGTCTCGGCGGCCGCGGTGCGGGGGAGCTGACGCGGGTCGGGGGTGGGTTCGCGGCGGGAGGCGGTGGCGGCGCGGTCGCCGGCCCGGATGGCCTTGATGGCGGCGGCGAGCAGGGTGTCGTCCGGGCTGGGCGGGCCGTCCGGGACGGGCGTGGGTGCCGCCCGGGGCGGGGTGCGGTGGCTGTCCGGGCGGGTGATCAGCACGTCGCCCTCGGCGGACTCGGCGGCCGGGGCGTAGCCCATGGTGCGCAGGGCGGCGAGCAGCACGTCCGGGGCGGCCTGGGAGGCCAGGACGGTGGGGGCGAGCAGCCGTAGCCGCAGGTCGGCGGCGCGGCGGTCGGCGAGGACCTCGCCGAGCAGCGACGGGTCGTCGCAGCGCAGGTAGGAGGAGGCGGCGCCGACCCGCAGGATGCCGTGGCGGCGGGCGACGTCGTCGATCAGGTAGCTGAGCGGCTGCGGGACGGGCGTGCGGCTGTGCTGCGCCAGGA